>NZ_JABUZD010000087.1:0-30077 GCF_014897875.1 Halomonas sp. 3A7M | reverse complement strand
ACAGGGTATCAGAGGGTGCGACACTCATCCTGACACTGGGGGCCGAGGCCATGGCGTTCAAGGAAATGACGGAACTTGAGAATGGTGGTTTCATCCGGTAAGCGATCCAACTTCAGGCCGGCGAAGTGCCGCATGGATTCAATCTCGTACAGGGCATCTTCCATGGCCGGGTCGCTGAGGTTATAGAACAACTGCATGCAGTGGACTCGCAGCATGGTCGGCAGGGGATACGGTGGCCTGCCAGTCTGGCCCTTGGGATAATAACGAGCGACCTTCTTCTCCAACTGCTTCCACGGAATCAGTTTGTCCATCCGCTCCAGAAAGATCTCGCGGCGAGTCTTGCGCTTTTTGGTCTGGTACTCGGCTTCGGAGAAGGTGATCTGATCCATGGTGGCAACGAATCCTATGCGGTTGACGATGGCCGTATTATCGCTGATTTTGAGACTTAATCAGAGTCTCCCTAAATATTATTTTCTAAAAAAATTGTTTTAAGTGTGCTGTTTTTTTTAAACGGCTTCGTATTTATTTTTTTATTTTTTGTGTTTTCGAGGTTTAATTTTCTTTTTTGTTTGGTTTTTAATGATGAGGCATTTAACGCTTTCTTGCAATTCTCCAGGTGTGAGCGATACGGCCCCGGTTGCTATCCGGATTCGGATGTCATCAGCGCCGCGCGCGGGATTCAAGCTCTTTGTTCGTTTATAAACCGCTTCACGCTCAGCTAATAACTCAGTGTCAGTTGTCCTCGTCGTCCGGGTTCTTTCGAGCCCTTTACCTGCTCTGAACAAGGCGATATGACCGCCCGAAACCCTCCTGACTTGATATGAAACCAGACGACTCTCTCGGGCGATCAGGTAGATTTTCAAGCTCTGATTGTTGTTAACATGATGATTTCAAAGAAAATTAAAGGAATTGCCAAATGATAATGAATATCATTATTGACTATGGAGGCGTAATTTGAAACACTATGTTGCAAACCTGAAGAGCCTGTGGGCAAGTCCTCAGGTCAGCGACATTGCAGGTATTGCCAGCCGCAAGGAAGGGTTTTAGCAGCCTTATATATGGATTTGCGAGCTGGAATGCGATTCATCGGCAAAATTACTCGTTGATCAGGCTTTCTTCGGCTCAGCGCGCAAGGTCGGTTTTAAGAAGGGTTGACATGGCTCTTGAACGGTAATGATTATCATTGCGATCCTTCGCTTGTATCGTTATAGTGGGTCGATATTACACTTCGGTATTTTTTGCTTTGGATATTTTATTTATATAATTTAGTTGAGTTTTTGTTTTTAGGCTATTTTCAAATGTATTGGATAATAGTTTATTTTTATTAGGTTTTCATATTTTTCAGTCTGGAGTTTTTAAGGTTTTTTATTTCTGTGGAGAGTTGGAAGCTATATATTATTTGGTCCATTTTGTTAGTCAGATTTAACTGGGGTTTGGTTTTTGTAAATTAAATAAGCCATGAATTTTAATAAATAATCAAGTGAAAAGTGTGCCGTGAGCAGGCTTTTAGTACGGAGTTATTACATGAAAGACTCTAGGCCAAGTTGGGTTCAGATGACATTGTTGGCGCGGTTTGATGACTGTTCCGATGATGTTGCCATACGCGATTGTACTTCTGACAGACATCAGGAATACCGTTACGGGGAGCTCTCCCGGAAAGTCTTCAGTATTTCTGGTCAGCTTCGTCCGTTTTACGGTGAGCGGGCGTTGCTCTTGTTGCCTGGTGATTCTCAGTTTGTCTTCGGCTTTCTGGCATGTGTTATTTCAGGGGTCACCGCAGTACCGGTTAATCTGCCGGGGGTTCAGCGGCTGCGACGGGTGCGTCTCATGCTGGAGCATATTCTGCAGGACTGTCAGCCTCGGGTGATTCTGGCCTTGTCTTCATCAAAAGCAGAGCTGGAGAGGATGGGCTGGCATCAAAACCGAACGGTGATTTATCTTGATCAAATCGCTGGTAATGCTCCCGGGATCGATCTGAAAGCTATCCGGGCAGCCTCCGGGCCGATTCTGTTGCAGTACTCTTCGGGTTCGACCGGCAAGCCCAAGGCGGTTTGCAATCATGATGACAATATTCACCACCACCACCAGTTGATGACGGGGATGCACCCGACGATCGACCGTATTCATGTCGCAAGCTGGCTGCCTTTTTATCATGATCTGGGGTTGTTCTACGGTCTGCTGTACCCGCTGCTTTCTGGCGGATGTAGCACTTTTATCCGTCCCAGCCAGTTTATTCGGGATCCGTACAGTTGGCTGGCGCTGATTGATCGTTACCGGGCCAATGTCGTGATGGCTCCTGACTTTGCTTATCAGCTGTGTGTAGAGTCGGTTTCCCCGGCACAGGCGGGTCAGTTGGACTTGTCATGCCTGGAAGAAGCTTTGACGGCTGCGGAGCCGATTCGTCCGGCAACCCTTGATGCGTTTTCGGCTCATTTCGCTTCGTCCGGTTTCAGGCCTGATATGTGGATGACGGGATACGGAATGGCGGAAGCAACGCTGGTGGTCTGCTATCAGGCGAAGGGAACAGCGCTGGTCCGTAAGCGTTTTGATGAGAAGCATTTGGCTGCAGGCAGAGCCGTTGAAAGTCCATGCGGCCGGGAGTTGGTCAGTAGTGGGAACTGTATGGGTTCCTGGACGCTGAAAATTGTCGATCCCGATACCCGGATGGTCTGCGAAGACCGGAAAATCGGGGAAGTATGGATCTCCGGAAACTGTATGCCCCAAGGCTACTGGCAGAACCCCGGTTTAACCGACGAGACGTTTCACGCCCGGTTAGCCGATAGTCAGGATAATCGCAATTATCTGCGCACCGGTGATCTGGCTTTTCTCCTTGAAGGCGAGCTGTTTATTTGTGGCCGAGAGAAAGATGTCGTCATTGTTGCGGGTGAGAATCATATGCCCAACGATATTGAGGCCAGTATCGAAACGTACTGTGAGTTGGTTAATGTTGGTGGTGCGTGTTTTGTGCAGGATGCGGCAAACGGCAAAATCTACGGGATGTGTGAGGTCCATCGCCATACGCCAGTCGAGACGCTCGAAGCCCTGGCAAGAGAGATTTCAGCTTTAGTGCTTGAGCATCATCAGTTATTGCCCGAACAGTTGATACTGGTTACCAGAGGCGGTTTGAAAAAAACTTCAAGTGGCAAGATTCGCCGCAGTCAGATGCTGGCTGACTGGTACGCAAAACAACTCAAACCACTGTTTGTCTCAGAACCGCAAACTGAACCTCTGGCCGGTCAGTCAAATGAAGCCGGTTTGCAAACGACTGATGACTTTGTCTCCGATTCACTGAAAAAATTACTTGGCGGCGACCGGGTCGACGAGTTCCAGGGCTTTGCCGATATGGGGTTGACCAGTCTGGTAGCAACCCGGTGGTGTGCTCAGTTGGCCAGGTATTATCAGTTATCGTTGTCGCCAACAGTCTTGTTTGCCTATCCGAATCTGAAGTCATTGCGTGCATGGTTGGAATCAAAGACTTCACGACTGCCGTCCACACCGTATACGTATTCAGAACCCCAGCTTCGTCAGGTCGCTGTGGTGGCAATCAGTTGTCGCTTGCCCCAGCAAAAATATGCTGCGTGGTCTACGTACGCCGACTGGCTGGCAAAAGGAGAAAATGCGCTGACTCGGGTGGATTCGTCACTGCGTTCCTTCTCTTTGCCTGTTGGTGCAATTGATGACATCGACAAATTTGATGCTGCTTTTTTTGGCATTACTGCAACAGAAGCCAGGCTTATGGATCCTCAACATCGGTGGCTGCTTGAGTCAAGCTGGCATCTGTTTGAGCAGGCCGGATGGTTCCCTGAGAAACAGAAAGGGCAGGCTTTGGGAGTTTTCATTGGTCAGGGTAGTCAGGATTACAGTGATGCGCTGGCTCAGATGAATGACAGTCAGCATGCCAAAAGTTATTTGGCGACCGGCAATAGCCGGAGTGCCGGCTCTGGAAGAATTGCAAAATTTTTCGGCACCCGTGGACCTGCCATCACTATTGATACTGCTTGTTCGTCATCTCTGGTTGCAGTTGATATGGCTGTGGATTATATCCGCTCTGGAAAAGGGAGGACGGCCATAGCCGGCGGTGTGAACTGCTTGCTTTCCTCTCAGACAGAACTGGCTCTGCAAAATGCAGGGATGCTCTCTCCCAATGGTCGATGTGCAACCTTTAGCCATGATGCTGATGGGTATGCCCGAGCGGAAGGGATGGGGTTGTTACTGTTAAAGGATTATCAGCAGGCGCGGCAGGATGGAGATCCGGTTCTTGCGGTGATTGAAGCTAGCGGAGTTGCTCAGGATGGAGAAAGTAGTAGCCTGACAGCACCGAACCCATTGGCGCAGCAGGCACTGCTTCAGGAGGTCCTCGAGCAAAGCGGGGGGAGCATCGATGATCTTGATGCGATTGAGCTACACGGTACCGGCACCTCTCTTGGGGATCCGATTGAGCTGAGTGCTATAGATGGCGTGTATGGTTGTCGCCAGGAGCCACTGCATTTAACCGCAGCCAAATCGCAGTTCGGTCATCTAGAGTCAGCAGCGGGTGTTGCAGGCGTGATCCGCGCAATCGCCCAGATGCAGCATCAGTGTCTGTTTGGTCACCCGACTTTTGATCGGCCTAATCCGCACCTTCAACCCTGGCTGAGCCGCTATTGCTTCAGCCGGCATAGCCAGCCGAAATGCCTGAAACGAATGGCTGTTAGTGCGATGAGTTTCACCGGAACGCTGGCTCACCTTATCCTGCGTCATGAGCCCGAGCGTGAGCATCCAGTCAAGTCTGCACAGCATCAGGCAGCGGCTATTTGTTATCTGCCATTGGCGGCCGCGGACAGGGATGCTCTCCGACGATACGCCCATCAATGGGCCGAGGTATTAAGTGAGCATCCCGATGAGCGGGGTCAGCTTCTGGATGCATGGTTGTGTCATCGTTCTCATCAGTTGCCGGTACGAGCCTGCATAGCGTATCAGGGGGCAGAGCAACTGATCGCAGCACTATTGGAGTTTTCGGCAGATCCGCAGGCTTCAGCGCCCGATACTTTGGTGGGGCAAACACTGCCTTCCCCCATCCGTGCGTGGGTCGATGGGGCATCGTATGACTGGTCACTATTGGCGGGTCAGCATACTTTTTCCGTAGCAACCCGCATGGCATTACCTCTTTATCCGTTTGCTAAGGAGGCGTATTGGGCCACGTCTGAGCCGGGCTTGTCGCACCCGCTATCGGCGTCAGTCACACTGCTGGCGGACGTTGACCGGGAAGCCTTCTTGCGCCAATGGCTTGCGGATACCTTGATGCTGGATGCTGAAGCTATTGGTGAGGCCGATGATTTAATCGGCATGGGCATTGATTCTCTTCAGATGATGGACCTGGTTGACGAGGCAAAAAAACTGGGAATTTGTCTCGACTTGGCCCGCATGTATGAGTCCCCCACAGTGCAAGACTGGCTGAAGTTGATGCAGGGAAGCAGGACGGAAGGATTCTCCAAAGCGGCAGGCGGGATGCCTCAGGCTAACAGTAGCGAACGGTGGCTTGGTAAACCTTTTGAGTTGACCGGCGTTCAGCAAGCATACTGGCAGGGGCGTAACCGGGATCAGGTCTTGGGGGGGGTTGCCTGCCAGGTCTATCTGGAGCTGAATCAGCCGGAACTCGATGGCGCACGCCTTAATCGTGCACTTGAGGCGCTCACGCTGCGGCACAGTATGCTGCGGTTACGCATGCAGCCGGATGGACGGGGGATCATTACCGATCAGCCGGCGCCTCAAGTGACAGAGCATCAGTGGCAGGACTGCGATGGTCGGCAAGCGCTGGCCAGGCAGATGGCATTGCGTGAACAGTTGCAATCACAGGTGCTCGATTTAGAACAGCAATCAGGGCTGTCGGTTCATGTCAGTCATACAGCCCAAGGCAGTCGGTTACATATCAATATTGATATGGTTATTGCCGATGCGTTGAGCATTCATATCCTGGTGCAGGAAATGGCTCGCTTCTATGCTCAGCCACCACAGGCTGGGTTATTGGAGGCTACGGAACATTTCCCGCGTTATTTACACCACATGGCAACTCGGAATGGCAGTAAGGACGCCCGTCAATACTGGTTGGAGCGAATTCCGGATCTGCCAGGAGCCCCCGCTTTACCGATGGCAAAAAGGCCGGAAGCGATTGCGGTTCCCGTATTTTCTCACCGCGACTGGAGGTTGCCGCAGGCACATTGGCAAGCTCTGAAAGAGACCTGTCGCCATCACCGTGTTACCCCGTCCATGTTACTGGCCGCTTGCTATGCTGAAACGCTTCGTGGCTGGAGTGAACAGCCGGATTTTTGTCTCAATCTGACGATTTTTAACCGTCGTTTCGATGCGTTTGATATTTCAGATATGGTTGCTGATTTTACTACGCTGATGCTGCTGGAATGTCACAGAACGGCTTCTGACACCTTGCTGGATAACGCGCTTGGCCTGAATCAGACATTCATGAGAAATCTGGATCACAGCCAGTATGATGCCGTGCAGGTACTCAAGGAAATGTCACGCCAGCATGGGGCGCAAGTGACAATGCCGGTAGTGTTTACCAGCAATCTGGGCCATGATTTTCTTGAGGGCAGCGCGCTGGGAACCCTGGACTATATTGTGTCTCAGACCCCTCAGGTGTGGATTGACTGTCAGGTTATGGAGCAGCATGGCGAACTGATTGTCAGCTGGGACACGGTAGATGACCTCTTTCCGCCACAGATGCTCGATCAGATGTTTGGCTTTATGGGAGCGCTGATTTTCTCCTTGTCGGAAGATTCGGCCCGATTGCATCAGCCCGTCGAGCATTATCTGAATCCGCAGCAGCAGCAACTTCGTGAGCAGCGTAACCGGCAGGAATTGGTGGAATTCCAGCCGCGGACCTTGCACGGACGATTTTTTGATCGGGCACGACGCTGTCCCGATAACATTGCCGTGATCGATGAGAACGGATCGCTGACATACCGCCAATTGGCAGCGCAGTCCGAATCGCTGGCAGATCAGCTCTTCGAGCGGGGAGTGTGTGTCGGTGACCGGGTTGCGATCTTATTGCCGAAAAGCCGGTCTCAGGTCGTTGCTGTACTGGCAACTCACTTGCTCGGAGCGGCTTACGTCCCTTTAGATGTTGAACAGCCGCTTCCCCGGTTAAAGCAGATAATCGATCAGGCGAGCCCTCGTTGTATCGTGGTCGATGAGCAGGGTCAGGAATTGCTGTCCGGGCTGGGTGGTATTACGCCAGAATCTCTAGTCAGTGTCGAAGTGCTGGTTCATCCCGGAGCGCCAGGGAAACCGGATTCCTCCCCGCGTCTGTGGCCACGATTTTTGCCCACACAGCATGCCTATATTATATACACCTCGGGCTCAACCGGAATACCGAAAGGGGTGGTCGCGACCCACCAGGCAGCGGCGAATACAATCGACGATATTAATGCCCGTATTCAGATGCGTGTCAGTGACCGGGTTTTTGCGCTGTCTGCGCTGAACTTTGACTTGTCAGTCTTTGATATTTTCGCGCCGCTTTCGGTGGGCGCTGCACTGGTGATGCCTAATTCAATGCAGCTCCGGGAAGCCAGAACCTGGTTGCAGGCCATGGAGCAGCATCAGGTCACCGTCTGGAACTCGGTCCCGGCAATGTTCGATATGTTGCTGATCGCTGCCGAACGTACCGATGCCCGGATTTTGCCGGGCTCACTGCGACAAGTGCTGTTATCCGGAGACTGGGTTGGTCTGGATCTCCATCCGCGTCTGAAAGCTTTGAGTACACAAACTCGTATAGCCGCGTTGGGTGGCGCGACAGAAGCCGCGATCTGGTCGAACTGGTTCGATATTGAGACTGTGCATCCCGAATGGAAAAGTGTCCCTTACGGATATTCCCTCAGCCATCAGTATTACCGGGTGATGGATGAAAGTCGCCGGGATTGTCCGGATTGGGTTGCCGGTGAACTATGGATCGGTGGTGAAGGGGTTGCTGTCGGGTATTTCAATGATCCACAGAAAACCGCTGATCAGTTTGTGATTCATGAAGGGAAAAAATATTACCGTACTGGTGATATGGGACGCTTCTGGCCCGAGGGCATCATTGAGTTCATCGGGAGGCGCGATAATCAGGTCAAAATCCGGGGTTACCGTATCGAGTTGGGAGAAATCGAGCATGTAGCTGCTCAATATCCCGGAGTTAAGCGGGCCGTTGCACTGGTCACCGAACAGTCGGGTCAGCAGATACAACTGATGGTACAGACAGATACCTCGGTAACGGATACATCGTTTGTCCGAGCCAGGGGGGGCGAAGCGGCATTGGCCGCTTCGCGGTTGTCACCGATGCAGTGGTTGACGCTGGAAGATGCCGGGGGAACAGAGGTTGAAATTACGGCCTACATTGCCGATCGGATCCTCCGGCAGCTTTTGGATCGCAGCGGTCAGGTGACGCCGTGTTCTCTGGATGCTGACGAATGGTGTGCTGCACTGTCTGTGGCTGATTCGTACCGGGTTGTGATTGAGGCGTGGCTGAAGTTGTTGGTTCAGACCCGGCGATGGCAGCAACAGGCAATGCAGTTTACCCCGACAGAAACTTTTGTTGAGTTGGCCGACAGGTTGCCGGTTGATGAGGTCGCGCCCTCATACCAGGGACTACTGACGGCACTGGAAAACCGGGTGGACTGGTATGCCGGTTTGCTACAGGGACAGGTCGGTGCGCTAGAACTGCTGGATGACCCGGACCTGACACCTGAAGTGCTGGTTTTGAACCATCCGGAGTTGCCTCAGGTGATCTCGTATCTATGTACGTCAATCACCCAATTATCCGCGCAATTGGGCCGGCCGGTGAATGTTGTTGAACTCAATGGCCGTGAAGGGCGACTGGCAGGTGCGATACTGAGCCACTGCGATCCGGAGCATGTCCGTTACCGGGTCACTGAAAGTGCTGCATCCATGCGAGAGAAAGCTGTCTTCCGGCTGGCGGGGTTTGGTGAGCATGTCCAGGTGCTGCCGCTCTCTGCATGTGAGCCTCTGGCTGCGGATGTAGTGATTAGCAACAACGCTTTGCACCGGTTTGCCAATATCAATCATGGCATTGATTCGTTGGCCGGCTTACTGGCTCCAGGCGGGCATTTTATGGTGCTGGAAACCCAACATTTAAGTCCGTTAGCCTGGCTGACGGTTTGTTTGTTGCAGCCAGAGTTGTTCTCGGGGCAGGCCGGAGCGTTTGAAGATAGCCGAGAGGGCGATTGTACACCGCTTCTGAATGCTCAGGATTGGGAAATAGGTCTGGCCTATTCATCGCTGGAGACTGAGCTGTGTGTCAGCAGTCATCGAGGTGATTTAGTGCTCTTGTCTGGCCGTCAGTCCGGTGAGGTTCTTGTTGAAGATACCCGGCAACTGGAAAGCTGGCTGGCACAGCATTTACCTGCCTATATGGTACCGAAGCGGGTTACTCTGTGTGAATCGATCCCGCTGACGGCGAATGGTAAAGTCGATCGAAAACAACTCCTCGCACAGGTGCAGCCGACCATCGAAGCTGTCGCTGCGAATGGAGAAGCCTGCCAGACGGAGAACGAATCTCTGGTTGCAGACATTTGGCATTCTGTGCTGGGTGTTAATGTCGACCGTCACAGCAATTTCTTCCAGCTCGGAGGCGACAGTCTGCACGCGACACGAATTGTGGCCGCGCTGGATGAAGCCGGTATCAGGGATGTCAGGCTGGCAGATCTGTTCAACCGCCCGGTATTGCAGGAGTTTGCCCGCCATCTGAAACGGGATGAGTCTGAGAATAGACCCGCATTTGAGTTGCTGCATCATCAGCAGGAGCTGTATCAGCCGTTTGTTCTGACGGATGTTCAGCAGGCGTACATTACCGGTCGCCAGGAAGGGCTGGTCATGGGCGGCGTCGGAACCCATTTCTACTCAGAGTTTGAAGATGATCAGCTTGATATCGAACGGTTCAGGCAGGCTCTGATGCGGGTGATTGAGCGTCATCATACCCTGAGAATCGTATTTGATGAGCCGGGCGAACAGCGATTTTTACCCACAGCGCCGCATTGTCCGTTGGATGTCATAACCTGTAAAGATGAAGTTTGGGATGAAACGGTTGCCCGGATGCGGAGCGAGTTATCGCACAAAGTGTTGGATCCGACCCAGTGGCCATTGTTCCATCTGACGGTGATTGTGTCCGATCAGGGCCAGAAGCGTCTTTGTGTTGGTCTGGATAATGCGATTCTCGATGGCCTGAGTATGCGGATTTTCTTTGCTGAACTGGGTATGTGCTATCGCGACCCGGAGGTGACCTTACCTGCGCTGGGTGTGACATTCAAAGACTATCAGGATCAGGTTTATGCCCGGATTTCAGCCGGTGACCAGGAAAAGTCACAGGATTACTGGAGGGCCCGTTTAGCCAATCTACCGGACGCACCGCGGCTGCCGTTGGCGAAAGAGCCAAATCAGCTGAGCAGGCCTCGGTTTGTCCGCCGTAAGTCGGTTCTTCCTCGAGAACAGTGGCAGAAACTGACTGACAAAGCACGCGGGCTGGGGGTTACGCCGTCCTGTCTGCTGCTGAACAGCTACGCCAGTGTGCTGGCCAGTTGGTCTGAAAACCCAGCGCTGAGCATCAATGTCACATTGTTTGATCGTAGGCAGGTTCATGCTGATATTCACCACATTATGGGTGATTTTACTTCACTGCTGTTACTTGAAACGGTGCAGCATGAAAGCGAATCCTGGCTAGCAGCTACCCAGCGGTTACAACAACGGTTATGGCAGGACCTGGAGCACGCAGATGTTTCAGCGGTATGGGTGCTGCGCCAGTTGGCAGAGTTGAGGCAGGTCAGTGATGTCAGTATGCCGGTGGTCTTCACCAGTGCGCTTGGTGCCGATACGGCTCTGGATGAAAGTTCGCTCCTGAGTCCGGCCAATACGGTATGGGGTGTTTCGCAGACACCTCAGGTGTGGATTGATCACCAGGTCTATGAGCATGACGGTGCGTTGCACTTTAACTGGGATGTCGTCGAATCTTTGTTCCCGGAGGGAATGATCGATGCCATGTTCACCGCCTATTGTACTTTGTTGACGCATTTGACTGACCACGACTGGCATCAGCCCTGTGTGATCGGACTGCCGCCGCAACAGCATGCTGCGCGCGAGCGGGTGAACCAAACCCATGGTGAGCTTCCCGGGCATGCTATGCATGAAGCCGTCTATCAGCAGATGCTGTCCCGCCCCGATCAGGTGGCGGTGGTTCTGGATGCGCATTCCGTCAGCTATGGCGCATTGCATCAGTGGGTCAGCCAGGCTGCCTCCGTGCTTGAAAAGGAAGGCGTTCGAGCGGGTGAATGTGTCGGGGTGATGTTACCCCGCTCTGTTGAGCAAGTCGTTGCTGTACTTGCGATTCAGTGGATTGGCGCTGCTTATGTCCCGATTGCGGCGGACTGGCCGGAATCTCGGGTTGCATCGGTGTTGAATCAAGCCGGGATCAGCCGGGTGATCGTCCGATTGTCGTGCTTACTTCCTGGGGATGCACGTGCTGTGGTGATCCCTGAATATTCGTCGCAGTCGGCTCACTTACTGGCTCCGGTTCCCCGTCATGCCGATGATCTGGCCTATGTCATCTTTACCTCTGGCAGTACCGGAGAACCCAAAGGGGTAGCGATTACCCATGGGGCGGCGATGAACACGATTCTGGCGATCAACCACCAACACCAGGTTAGCAGTCAGGATGCGGTATTGGCGCTGTCGGCGCTGTATTTTGATCTGTCGGTCTACGATATCTTCGGGCTACTGTCTGCAGGGGGGAAAGTGGTCCTGATCCGGGATGAAGAGAGCCGGGATGTGGCTGTCTGGCTGAGGCTCTTGCAACAACATCAGGTCTCTTTGTGGAATACCGTTCCTGCTCTGATGGATATGCTTTTATTGCGGGCGACGCAGCAGGATCTGGAATCGTTACGTTGTGTGATGCTGTCTGGAGACTGGATTCCTCTGGCACTGCCCGACAGACTGAAAGCGTGTAATCCGCAGGTCAAACTGGTTTCCATGGGTGGCGCGACCGAAGCGTCGATTTGGTCAAACTACTGGCTGGTGGAATCTGTTGACCCTGCGTGGAAATCTATCCCATACGGGTTTCCGTTGCAGAATCAGAAGTTCAGGGTCGTGAATGAATGCGGCAATGACTGCCCTGACTGGGTGAGTGGAGAGCTCTGGATCGGAGGAGAGGGGGTCGCACTCGGTTATATCGGGAATGAGGTCTTAACCGGGAAGCAGTTCTGCCAGTTTCAGGGAGAGCGCTGGTACCGAACCGGAGATTCGGGCCGTTACTGGCCGGACGGAAGGTTGGAGTTTCTGGGACGCCGGGATCAACAGGTGAAAATTGCCGGGTTGCGGATTGAACTCGATGAAATCAGTCAGGCGCTTCGTTGTTGTCCTCAGGTGGAAGATGCTCTGGTCATGGTCGAGCCGCATGCAAGTCGCCCCCGAATTCATGCTTATTTGCTGGCGTCAGCATCACTGGATTTTGTTGAAGTCGAGCAGACGTTGAGACGTTACTTGCCGCCTTACGCGATGCCGGACGGATATGCGGTGCTGAGCCAGTGGCCGCTGACAGCTAACGGGAAAATCGATCGTAAACAGTTGAGCAATATGAAACTCCTTGAATTGCAGTCGACGGAGTTTGTGGCGGCAACGACCCCGGAGCAGTGCCTGTTGACCGAAGCTCTGGCCGAGATACTGGGCCGTTCGGAACCGATGAGTATCCACGACAATTTCTTTGCCATTGGCGGTGACTCTTTTGCTGCTATTCAACTGACGGCCTGGCTGGAGAAACAGCACCAGATCAAGCTGCCACTGCAAAGCGTATTTAATCTGCAGACCATTGGCCGGCTTGCCCAGGAGATTGCAATACCCGATCAGAAAACACCCCGATTCGAATATGAGGAAGGATCGATATGATATCAGAGACAGTCAGGGTAACGCCGCTTGCTTTATTGCAACAGTTAGAGGCTCAGAATGCCGAGTTCTGGCTGGAAGACGGAGCGCTCAGGTTCAGGGCTCCTCAGGGGATAATCAATCCGGAAATCACCGCTCAACTGAAAGCATGCAAACCAGAATTGATCGCTTTGCTGAAAGAGCGGGAGCTGGGGCTGAAGCTGACACCGGCCAGTGATCCCCAGGACAGGTACCAGCCATTTGCCATCAGTGATGTTCAGGCCGCTTATCTGATTGGGCGGCAGAATATTTTTGAGTATGGGGGCACTGGTTGTCATGGCTATTTCGAAATTGAATTTGGAAAGCTCGATCACAAGGCGTTAAGCCGGGCGTGGAACAGGCTGATCGAACGGCACGATATGCTAAGAGCTATTGTGATGGGTGATGGACAGCAGAAAATTTTACCGCAGGTTCCTCAATTTAACATCGGTTACCGACAGGGCTCAGAAGCGCGCTTCGCCTACCGTGAGGCCATGTCTCACCGGGTTTATCACACCGAAACCTGGCCATTGTTTGACTTGGCGGTATCGTCGTCGGATGGCGTGTCGTATCTGCATTTCAGTATCGATTTGTTGGTGGCTGACTTTCTCAGTATTCAGATTGTCCTGTCAGAATTGCTGCATCTCTATCACCATCCGGATTTGGTGTTACCTCCCCTGTCACTGAGCTTTAAAGATGTCATTGAGTACGAGAGACGGCAGAAATTGACGGTGAAATACGGTCGGGCCCGTCAGTACTGGCATGAACGTATAGATGAGCTGCCATCCTGCCCGGCCCTGCCACGGGCCGGGGCGAGCATTGATACGGCTATGACAGTCGAAACCAGGGATCGTGCGTCTGATAGAGCGCCGGGGTTCACCCGCTATGAAGCTATTTTTTCCCCGGCTGAGTGGCAGGCGCTTGAGTCGCAGTGTCAGCAACAGGGAGTAACACCTTCCTCATTGCTGATGACCCTTTATAGCGAAGTGATTGCCCGCTGGTCTGATAGTCAGCATTTTTGTCTCAATCTGACAGTGATGAATCGTGAACCGATGCATCCTGATCTCATGCGTATGGTTGGTGACTTTACCAGCGTTAACCTGTTGGAAGTCGATTTACGTGAGCGCAGGCCATTGGCAGAACAGGTGAGGATACAACAGAACCAGTTGTGGCAGGACCTGGAACATAAAGTATTCAGTGGAATCGAAGTCGTTCGCGAACTGGCTCGAAAACATGGGGCAGAGTATGCGCGAATGCCGGTGGTGTTCACCAGCGCACTGGTCGGTAACCAGCGTGAACAGGTTTCGCAGACCATGTCTCATTACGATATGGGTCTGGAAATGGTCTTTGGCATCAGCCAGACCCCGCAAGTCTGGATCGACTGCCAACTGATGACTCGTGATCAGCGTCTGTGTGTGAACTGGGATGTTCTGGATGGTATTTTCCCTCCTCACATGATCGAATCGATGTTTGCTGCATTTGAAAATGCTATCCGTAATGTACTTGTAGAGGGCGAAACCGCCTGGCGGAATCCGGTCGGGATTCCGTTGCCGCAGCGACAGCAAGAAACACGCCGGCAGGTAAATGACACGCAGCATCCGATGCCAGATGTCATGTTGCATCAATTGGTATTGCAGCAGGCGATAGAGACCCCTGATGCGATAGCACTGAAGACGCCACAGCGTCAGCTGACGTATCGGGAGCTGGTTGCTGAAGCGCAGCAACTGGCTACTCGTCTGCCCCGCAGTCAACGAGTGGCCGTTGCCATGGAAAAGAGTGCGCAGCAGGTTGTCGCGACACTCGCCATTTTGCTGGCCGATGGGGTTTATCTGCCTCTGGATATTAGCCAGCCGATGGCACGTATCGGTCAGATCCTGTCCAATGCTCAGGTTGATCTGGTGTTGACCGACCATGAGGAGCTTGCCTGCCGCTTCACGGAAGACGGTTTTAATGCCATGAACATTCTCTCCGAAGGCGGGCTTGCTGACGGTGAACAAATTCAACCGGTCAATGTCTCGTCAACGACAGAGCGTCTGGCCTACATTATTTATACCTCTGGTAGTACAGGCACACCCAAAGGGGTGATGGTGAGTCATCGGGCTGCCGTTAATACTGTGCTGGATATCAATCGCCGTTTCCAGATTACCGGACAGGATGTGGTATTGGGGCTGGCGAAGTTAAGTTTTGACTTGTCTGTTTACGACATCTTCGGCACCTTGGCCTGCGGCGCGACGCTGGTCCTGCCAACGGAAGATGCACTGAAAAACCCGGCGCTTTGGGCCCGGCTGATTCAGACCCATAAGATCACCGTATGGAACTCCGTCCCGGCACAAATGAATATGCTTACCCGCTATTTGGCGGATGAAGCTTGTGATACAGACCATTCACTGCGGATAGTGATGATGTCCGGAGACTGGATTCCTGTCGATTTGCCGCAAGAAATTGCCCGCAACTATCCGGCCGCGGCCATATTTAGTCTGGGCGGGGCGACGGAAGCCGCAATATGGTCCATTTTCTATCCTGTTGATCCGAAAGCTTGCTATGGCACCTCAATCCCTTACGGCCGCCCGCTGGCAAATCAAGTGTTTATGGTCCGTGACGCTCACGGGCGTCCTTGTCCGGACTGGGTTGCCGGTGAATTATGTATCGGCGGGGTTGGAGTGGCTCTGGGTTACTGGCAGGATCAAGAGAAGACTCAGCATCATTTCTTTTCTGATGAAGAGAGCGGTCTGCGCTGGTATCGCACTGGTGACCGGGGTTATTACCGGGATGATGGTGTGCTGGTATTTGTCGGTCGTAATGATCACCAGATTAAAATTCGCGGTCACCGAATTGAACTGGGAGAGATCGAATCGGCGCTGGAACAGCAACCGAGTGTTTCGCAGGCGGTGGTGATTGCCCGAGGTGAAAAGCACCAGCGCTATCTGCAGGCGTATGTGCAGCCCGGCGTTGCGGCGCAGCCGGATCAGTTTCAACAATTGTCCGGCCAGTTCAGCCAGACTCGGCAGCACCTTGACGAACTGGCCGGCCGCATTCGTCAGGCAACAGACCTGGCAGCTGTTGAAGATTTTGTCTGTCACCTGGATCAGGTTGCACTCCTGCACATGAATCAGGCGCTTCAGGAAAGTGGCGGGTTGGCGCAGGGAGAGTCAAAAACCTTACCTCAAGTAATGTCTGAGGGGAACTATGCGGCGCGCCATGAGCCTTTGCTCAGTCGCTGGATGATGGCTTTGCAGGCACACGGGCTGGCGACTCAGACGCGGGGGCGTTATCGGCTTACCCGAGGCGTAGACGCTGCAGAAATCGAGCGTTGTTGGCAGGGTTGTTATCAGGCGCTTGAACGGCTTGGCGGGGATAAAGGTCTGGTCGGCTACCTGGAGCGGAGCAGTCAGTGCCTGCCGGAACTGCTTCGGGACACTGCAGACCCTCTGGATCTGTTGTTCCCGGAAGGGAATCTGGATGTTGCAACAGCCGCCTATCAGAACAATCTGCTCAGCGTCATGATGAATAGAATGTTGGTTACGGCGACATTGGAGAAAGTTGCGCATCTTGGAGAAGTGCAACGTCCGATCCGTATTCTGGAAATCGGTGCCGGTGTCGGGGGAACCAGTAATGAGCTGATCCCGGCGCTGGCGGGTAAACCGGTCGAATATACTTTTACCGACGTCTCGCCGTTTTTCCTCAATGCAGCCAGAGAGCGTTATGAGGACTATGACTTCATTCGCTATCGACTGTATGACTTCAATCGACCAGCGCTGGCACAGGGTCTGGACTGTGGTCAGTTCGATATAATTGTGTCCTCGAATGTGCTGCACAATGCGGTGGTAGCCCGTGAGGGACTGCATCACCTGCGTGAACTACTGTCTCCTGGTGGCTGGTTGCTGGTTATTGAAGCGACCCGCGACAATTATCAGCTGATGACTTCGATGGAATTCAAACACGGCCTGACAGAACATCAGGATGAGCGTTTGGAACTGAACTCGCCATTTATGCCGCAGGAGCGTTGGTTACAGGCGATACGGGATGTTGGCGGTGATTGCGTGTATGCCTTTCCGGATCCGCGGGAGGTGCTGCATCAGCTCGGACAGAGTTTCATGATGGCGCAGTTTAATAGCGGTAAGGCGCGCTGCGATAAAGCCGTGCTGACCGAAATGCTGGCGACCCGATTACCTGAACACATGCTGCCGGGGCAGTTGGCGATCATGGGCAGCCTGCCGTTGACGGCCAACGGGAAACTGGACCGCAGTGTTCTACCCGAAATAATGGTGGAAGAGCATGAAAGCACACTGAAAACGACAGAACAGCTGGATTCTTTGGCGCTGACGTTGCTGACGACCTGCCGGGAAATTATTGGCAATCCGGCTATGTCTGCCAGTGATGACTTTTTCAGTGCCGGTGGGGATTCTCTGCTGATTACACAATGGGTCAGCCGGATCAGGAAAGAGTTGGGTGAAGATCGGGTTCCATGGGAAGGTACTTTGCGCCAGGTATTGCTTACACCGACAGTGCTTGCACTGGCCGAGTTCTTACGTCAGCAGACTGCGATGGGAAAT
Organism: Halomonas sp. 3A7M; assembly: GCF_014897875.1. Taxonomy (NCBI): domain Bacteria; kingdom Pseudomonadati; phylum Pseudomonadota; class Gammaproteobacteria; order Oceanospirillales; family Halomonadaceae; genus Halomonas; species Halomonas sp. 3A7M. The sequence goes on along the minus strand of NZ_JABUZD010000087.1, from coordinate 12,588 downwards.
GCCTCGGACTCCGATGCAACGCAAAAACCCTCACTGCAGTCTCCCATGCAACTGCTGAAAGCGGGATCGGGAGATCCGGTGATAGTCATTCATGATGGCAGCGGAACCGTGATGCCTTGCCTTAACTTGATCGAACAGCTGAAAGCGCCGGTCTACGGTGTCAGTGTGACGGATCATCAGCATTATCTGGCCCTGCCGCAAGAGACGCTGATTGTCGATCTTGCGTATCAGTATAAAACGCTGATTGCGGAGCAGCTGGATCTAGAGCAATGCCACATTTTTGGTTTCTGTATGGGCGGTCTGATCGCCTTTGAACTGGTAAGGCAGTGTCTGGATGAGGGGATAACTGTCAGTTCGCTGACCATTGCCAGTAGTTATCAGATCCCTTATCTAGTCAATGACCCTATGATGACCGATTTGGCGCTGGCTAAAGAACTTGGTCTAGGAAACCCGTGGCCAGAACTTGAACTGGCAGAACTGGAGGAAACGTATCTGGCCGTTCTTGAGGATAAACCTTCGGCGGTTTGTCCTGCTGATGTAGTGGCTTGTGCCGGGCGGCTAGGTTATACAAAACTCGCGGAATCTTATCTGCCATACGCACAGTCTCCGGAGCATGAGCGGGTTGGGATGTTGCAACGTCTGCTTGAACAGCACCCGGAACCAGGCATGCGTAACTGGGATATTCGCAGTATGTACCCGGTGTTCCATCATAGTGTTCAGGCAGTGTCCCATTATCAGCCGGCTTTCTATTGCGGTGATCTGACATTTGCATGTCAGCAAGAGCCGACTTATCTGTTGCCGACGCTGAAAACCGACATGCTTGCCTTCTGGCAGGAGTTCGGCTTGGGGGAAATCGCGCACATCCCGCTGAGTGGTGATCATTTTACCTGTATGCAACATGGAGCGGTCGAACCTCTGGCTGAGGCTCTGAATCAGCGTGCAGCATGTGAGGTGCCACATGGCTGAAATTGCAGTTTTTGGTGGCATGGGTGAAGTCGGGAGCTATGTGGTTGAAGCGCTCAGAGCTTTGGGATATCACCCTGCGATTATCGGGCGCCAGCCTCGCCCCGAGGTAGCGAATTATCAACGGGCGGATCTGTTTGATGCCCGGCGGGTTGAGGAAATCTGCGCTTCCCACGATATGGTGATCAACGCTGCGGGTCCGGCGGCGGTGATTCGGGATCACGTCGCACGGATCGCCCTTCTGAAGGGGGTTCCCTACGTTGATGTAGGGGGTGAAGAAGATGTATTTACCTCTCTTGCTGAAAGACAGGGTCAGGCTTCATCCCCTTGTGTTTTGGGGGCCGGGTTTGTTCCTGGCTTCAGTTCGCTGCTGGCATACCTTGTCCGGAAGAAAATGCAGCGTGTGGATAAATTTGAACTGTATGTCGGTGGTATCGAAGTTTTCACCCCCACCTCCGCGAAAGATTTTCTTGCCAGCCTGAGTCAAAGGGAATCTTACAGCGGTTGTGGTGTGGTCGGTGGCCGGATCACTCGAATTGCCACCAGAGAAGGGGTGGCGCCGATACCAGGAGCCCCGGTCTTCTCGGCTTTACCTTATCTGAGTGCGGAACATCAGAGAGTCGCGCGGTCATTGTCATTCGATCACTATCGGGCCTATAACCTGATCGCCGATAAGCACTTGGTGCTTGCGGATCAGGGAGATCCGTCTGGCCGTTTGAATGCGCTGGTGGCGGCCAGTGAAGCGCTTACATCTCAGCATGGAACGCAACAGTACTGTGTGGTGCATGCCCGGGGCTGGCTGGCTGATCAGCCGGTCCGGTTTGAGCTGAACTGCCGGTTCGATAACGGCTACCGACTGACGGGCTGGGTGGCAGCCGTGACAGCCGACCAGTTGATCCGACGGAGCCGCCGGCAGCGCCCGAGCCTATGCTGGCTATCTGAAGCTGTCGAGATTGAATCCTTGCTGGAGCAACTGTCGCAGGCGAATCTTTTCCGTCATTGGGAAATGTCATTGACCCCGGATGAAGAGGTCGTGTTTGAGGAGGGAGTTTTATGACGACGAGACCTGTAAGCCAGGCGTCCACTAAAACCTATCGGGTGATTGTTTGCGGAACGTTATTCGGTCAGGTCTATCTGTCGGCCTTTCAGCGACATTTTCCTCAGTTTGAACTGTCGGGTATCCTCGCTCGTGGAAGTGAACGATCACAACTCCTGGCCGACCGGTACGGGGTTCCCCTGTATCAGAACGTAGAGCAGTTACCGGATGATATCGACATTGCCTGTGTGGTGGTGCGATCAGCCATTGTAGGCGGGCAGGGAAGTGAGCTTGCTACCTCGTTGCTGGCGCGGGGAATTCACGTCTTGCAGGAACACCCGGTTTACGAAAAAGATGTGGTGGAATGTCTAAAGCTGGCCAGAGAAAAGGGTTGCCAGTATCAGATTAATACCCATTATCCGACGGTGCCGGCAGTTCAGCATTTCATTGATTATTGTCAGGCCGCGAAGCAGAGCCAGCAACCCTTGTTTATTGAAGCCACCTGTGGTGTTCAGGTCATTTGTGGATTGCTGGATATACTCTCCCGTGCGCTGGGATGTGTTGCTCCCTATGAATTCTATGCCAGCCCCAGACTCCCTGCCTCCTTGCACCGTAAGGCCCGCTGTACGCCGCCGTACCAAGTGGTTCAAGGAATCTTTGCCGGGGTTCCGCTGACACTCAAGATCCAGAATCAGCTCGACCCGAATGATCCGGATAATCACTTTCATATCATGCATCGCATCACGATAGGTCTGCCAAGCGGGAACCTGATGCTAGTGAACACGCACGGTCCGGTGTTGTGGAACCGGACCTTCTATATCCCCCGCCATGAAACCCGGCAAGGTGTGCGGGAACTCGTCGACAAGCAGCAGGCTGGTGATTTTTATACGCCACCGCTCTGCGAAGTCATCTATCAGGGTAGCGCTTCACTGGAAGAAATTCTGGAGCGGCACTGGTCACAGGCGATTCGCAGTGCACTGCGTCAGTTTGCCTCCCAGATTGAGCAACCTTCGCCTAAAACTGCCCAGAGCCTTTTATCCCAAGCTGCAGTCTGGAAATCGCTGATGAGCTGTGTCGGGAATCCTGAAGTCATTCAGGCAGCCGCACCGGTCCGGACTCAGCCGGATATTCAGCAATGGTTAACGGCCTACGACCAAGGAGGGCAGTATGCATAAGCAACTGAGACTGGTTAAACCTGGAACGAGACGCCAGTTGATCTGTTTTCATTTTGCTGGCGGTAACGCCGAATATTTTCTGCCCTGGAAAAATCATCTTGATGCACAGACTGCGGTTTATGCGGTGCAACTGCCAGGTCGCGGTCAGAGGCTGGCGGAAGGGCTGAAGACCTGCCTACACCAGTGTGCGGATGAGGTGGTCGGCAGTTTGGCGATGTTACCTCAGCGGCCTACGTTTTTCTTTGGACACAGTATGGGGGCCACCCTGGCATTTGAAACGGCGCTACGGTGGGAAAAACGCGGCCAGTCACTGGAGCACTTATTTATTTCCGGTCGTATGCCTCCTGATCAGAACAGTGGAACGGATTACTACCGCCGAAGTGATCAGGAGTTGATTGAGAAGGTCTCAGCATTGGGTGGTACGGCATCAGATGTATTTGCGTGTCAGGCTTTAAGAGAGTTAGTGATGCCAATCTTGAGAGCAGATTTCGAGGCAATAGAAACCTATCAGCGCCGGAATTTCGACACGCTTTCCTGTCCGGTGAGTGCACTGTTGGGGCGGCGAGATACCGAGGTTAGGTCTGATGAAATTTGTCGTTGGGCTGAGGTGACGAGCGGGAGATTCGAGTTTCAGGGTTTTCAAGGTGGGCACTTTTATTTAAATGAGAAGAGTCATCATTTTTTTCAATATCTGAAAAATAAGATATCTGAATATGATAAGTGCGTTTATTGAGGCGGGATTTAATTTTCGAGGCTTTTAAATTGAAAAATCAAACGGTTGAATGGTTTGTGGAGCTGGTTGGTAGCCAGAAGCGTCGGTTAATCGTTTCTATGATTTTGGCTGTGATTTATGCTTTGTTGACTATCGTTCCTTATCTGATTATCTATCAAATGATCGATGGTTTTGTAAATGGCACTATAACTGGAACAAAAGAAGTGTGGTACTGGGTGTTGGCTGCCGGAAGCGCACTGGTTGCAAAGATGGCATTTCAACTATTATCCGGATTATTGTCACATAAAGCGGCTTTTCAGTTGTTGTTTGAACTCCGGCAAAAGCTGGTGGATAGTGTTGGCCGATTAACCTTGGGTGAAAGTAATAAGCAAGCTTCAGCGACGGTAAAAAAAATTATTGCCGATGATGTAGATAAAGTAGAAACATTTATAGCGCACCATATGCCCGATATGGCCGCAGCAATTGTGATGCCCATAGTTGCGACGCTTGCTTTGTTTTATATTGACTGGCGTCTGGCTTTGCTGGCTATTCTGCCTCTTCCGATTGCAATTTTCCTGCAAGTGAAGATGTTTAAAGGGTTTAATCAGCGGGTTGAACGTTATTATCAAGTGGTTGGTGATCTGCATATCTGTATTGTCGACTTTGTTAAATCGATTCAGGTAGTAAAAGCCTTCAATATAAAGGTGAGCTCCTATCAGAAATACCGCCAGGCCGTTGCAGCTCACCATGAACTGGTCACCAACTGGTTGCTGGATACTAAAACCCCGGCTGCGCTGTTTAAGTTATCGCTTGAACTCGGCTTCATATTTATACTTCCGGTCAGCGTATGGCTTCATGCAGAGGGTAGTCTGAGCTTGCCAACCTTGTTCGTTTTTATGCTGCTTGGAGTAGGGTTAATGCAGCCTTTATATAACCTGGTTGAATTTGGGGGCATGTTCAGCGAAATGTTGAAAGGGGTCGAGTCGATCCAGCGTTTCTGTACCCATAAACCGCAGCAGGAAGGTGACTCACTTCAGGCTGTAGTCAGCACAGATATTTGTTTTGATCAGGTGAGCTTTACCCATGATGGAGCCACGGACAAGACGTTGGATGAAGTCTCGTTTGTCGCCGAACAAGGCAGGATTACAGCAATCGTAGGCCCTTCTGGTGCTGGTAAAACTACAATTGCACAGTTGATCCCACGCTTTTTTGATAACCAGAGCGGAAGCATCCGGATTGGTGGTGTTCCGGTCCAGCAGTTTCCTTTAAATCAATTGATGTCGTTGGTGAGTTTTGTTTTTCAGGATGTGTTTATTTTTGAACAGTCAATTGCCGACAATATTCGTATGGGTAACGAGGCGCTTTCTCTTGCCGAAGTAGAAAGTGCAGCAATAGCCGCCTGTGCCCATGAGTTCATTCAGGAAATGCCGGATGGGTATCAGACTATCGTTAAACAGGGGAGTTTAAGTGGAGGGCAGGCTCAGCGGATTGCGATAGCAAGAGCGCTGGCTAAAAACTCTCCTATCCTCATTTTGGACGAAGCCACAGCCTATGCCGATGCCCGGAATGAAGTCCGGATTCAGCAGGCGATTTCCCGTTTAATGCGTGGCAGAACAGTACTCGTGATTGCTCACCGGCTCAATACCCTGACTCAGGTCGATAAGATCGTTGTGATTCAGGACGGCAGGAATGTTTCACAAGGTACCCACACACAGTTGCTTGCAGAGTGCGAATTGTACCAAGCGATGTGGAATGCTCATCAACGAACCAAGCAGTGGCGGATGACAGAGAAACAACTGACGCAGCAAAGCGAATTGTATTTAGTGGGAAAAGAGACATGTTGAAAATCAAAACATTGAAACGACTGACGGGCTCTTCCTTAAAAGGCCTTAAGTTCACAATAGGTCTGACGGTACTGGACGCTTTTTTTGCCTCGGCTCCGTATGGGTTTCTCTACTATATTCTGCTGGATATGCTGTCAGCCAATCCCAGTCTTCAATATCAGCTCAGCCTGGTAATGTGGTGTGTGATCATGATGGTAGCGCGCGTATTCCTGGCACGTGCGATTCATCTGAAGATTAATTTGATTGGCTTTGCTGCCGGGCGCCAAATTCGGGAACGACTGGGTGAGCATCTCAGAAAAATGCCGATGGGTTTTTTTCAAAGCTCCGATTTCGGCAATATTAACAATAGATTACTAAAAGATGTCGATCTCATTGAGCGGATCTTTACCCATCTCTATGCGCCTATGATCGCAACGGCTTCAGTGCTGATCTTTTTTGCACTGGGGCTGACACTGAAAGACTGGCGTATGGGTCTTGCGATGATGTCGACGCTCCCTCTGGCGGTGGTGGCTTATTGGCTGACACGCAACTATGCCCGAAAGTGGCAAGATCATATGCAGGGGTTGATGCACCAGCTCAACGATGCGGTGATGGAGTATGTGGATGGGCTGAAAGAACTGAAGTCCCATCAGATGGTCGGCAGTATGTTTAAACGTCTGGACTCGGTTTTGAATCAGACTCGGCAGAAAGCAATGAAAGCCGAGGTTGCCGCGGTCTGGCCAGTATATAGCTTTAATTTCCTGGTTGAGGTCGGGTTTATCGTATTACTGGTGGCTGTGACCTGGGCCTGGTTAGGGGAATCGCTGACCCTGGCTGAAGTGCTGCTGTTTTTGATCGCTGCGACGCGTTTCTTCCGTCCGTTGCTGAATATGTCGATGTTTCTGGCCGAACTGAACTTCCTCAACCTGGCTGTTGGACGGGTTGATGAACTGATTGCACTGCCGCAGTTATGCGGTGGTTCGAAAAGACCGAAATTGCAGGACATGACGGTTCGAATGGAAGACGTGAGCTTTTCTTATCCCGGTTCGGCCACTGTGTTTCAGCACTTTAGCCTCACTCTTGAAAGCGGGAAAATTACTGCATTGGTTGGCCCGTCCGGATCAGGTAAATCAACGGCAGCCTCCCTGATCGCGCGTTTTTGGGAGTTGGATGAAGGAGCGATTTGGGTTGGTGATCTGCAAAACCCGGTGAAACTGACCGAGATGGATGAAGAGTACTGGCTGCAACATGTTAGTGTGGTTTTTCAGGCCAGTTATCTATTTAACGACACCATTGCAAATAATCTGCGGGTCGCCAGACCAGGCGCGAGTGACGATGAATTATGGCAGGCGCTGGAGATGGCAAAGCTGGCTGCACGTGTGCGGGCTATGCCTGATGGGATGGAGACAGAAATAGGGGCGGCTGGGGTACATTTATCCGGAGGTGAGCAGCAGCGCCTGTCGATCGCCAGGGCGATGCTTAAAGATGCTCCCTTTGTGATCCTGGATGAAGCAACTGCATCCCTGGACCCTGAAAATGAATATGAGATTCAGATGGCTATACAGGCTTTGATTCAAAAGAAAACGGTTCTCGTGATTGCCCATAAATTATCCACGATTCAGCATGCGGATCAGATTGTGGTTCTTGACCAAGGCAAAATTGTTGAACAGGGGCAGCATAGTGAGTTGTTGGCCAATCAGTCCTTGTACCACGAGTTATGGCATCTGCAGCATCAGTCCCAGAGCTGGGTGTTGGCTGCCGGGTAGACAGGCCATGGATGAATCACGAAAAGGTCGAAATATTGAGATGTATACACATGAACTATCCGGACAGCAGAAGCAGCTGTCGCCGTCTTCGGGCCCAGGTAAGAAACTGATAGTTATACTCTTCTGCTTATACCTGACTCAGGGATTGCCCATGGGACTGGTATTTCATGCGGTCCCCACGTTGTTGAGATCTTCACAGTTGTCATTGGAAATGACGGCTATGGTCCCGTTGGCAGGTCTCTTCTGGGCACTGAAATTTTTATGGAGCCCCTTTGTTGATAACCACTGTATTGCTCGCATTGGCTATAGAAAGTCGTGGATCATTCCAATGCAGTTACTCATGGCGGGATCGATTTATTGTTTATCCTTCATTGAGATTGATGAAGCATCGCTATTCAGCCTGATGATATTTCTGGCAATCATGTCTTTTGCCGGCTCTACACAGGATATCGCCACGGATGGATTTGCGGCCGAGAATAGTCAATCCGACTACCTGGGGCTAATCAATACCATTCAGATGTCGGGAATATTGGTGGGTTTGTTGGTTGCCGGGCCGCTGGCATTGGTATTGTTTGAATATCTCGGTTATCACCACACCTATATAGCCTTGTCTGTTCTGGTGCTCCTGTCGTTATTACCGGTCTTGTTTTGGTCAGAAAAGGTTCGGGTGGGGCAGAGGCATCGAGCCGAAAAAGCGTCGCTCAGACTGTTTTTTCGTACACCGCTTGCAACATCGAGTCTGGTTTTATGTTCTCTGGTCACGGTTTACGGGGTGGTGATTCTGGCCATTTCGAGATTTATCCTGGTAGACGGGGGGTGGTCGATGACAGAGATAGGTACGCTTACTGGCGTGGCCCATTTGATGATGATGTTAGTTGGTTGTCTATTTGCGAGTGTGGTTATTCAATGGCGGGGATATCGCTTTACACTGGCAGCAGGACTGGTGATGGTCCTTTTCGGCGGAGGGTTGTGGCTTTGTTTGGCTCAGGCGTTGATTTCTGCGAATTGGTTTGTCTGGATGAGTGCGCTGGTTGTAGGTCTGGGGATGGGGTTGGTGGCGGTCAGCACCTATACCTACACAATGCGTTTTTCGCAGAGAACACCGCAGCCAGGGACGAACATCGCTATTTTTCAAAGCACTCAGACTTTGTGTGAAATTGTATTTTCATCGATTGCTACTTATGTTGCCGGCAGCCTGGGTTACAGCGTTGTTTTTGTTGCTGGGTCCTGTCTTGCGCTGCTGTGCCTGGTCGCGTTATTCAAGCTTCGTTATTACGCGCACTTTAATCAGCAATTAATGCCCGCTTAATTTGCGGGCCCCCAGCGCTGAATCTATCAGGGCTGGTTTCTTTTCTGTTTGTTTTTTTATCCAGCGTTCATCTGTTCCAAAAAAATCTCAATGATAATCAATCGCATTATTGACTTTGCATGACTGATTTGCAATACTGTGTTGCAAATTGGTTGTCTGGCGCTTTAAGAGTCCAGATTCGCGATTTCTTTGACACAAATTAATGCTTTCATCCCAACCAGTGCATAGCTGTTTTGTGCTCTGAATTCTTTATTCGGAGTCCCGCTTATTTTGATTTTTATCTTAATAGTATGAGGAATATAAGAATGTCTTCACGTTGGAAAAAAATCCCTCCCGTTTCTTTGGTCGCGGTTTTTATATCGGCTTCTTGTTATGCAGAGGAGGCGGAAAACCAGGTTTTCGAGATCGAACCTATCGTTGTGACCGCACAAAAAGTTGAGCAAGGATCTCAGGATGTTCCAGTAAGCCTGTCTGTTTTTTCTGAAAAAGAATTAGAAAAAAGAAATATCAGTGACACTTACGACCTGGTCAATAAGACTCCGAATTTAAGTATGATTAAATCCGGCAACCCTTCCGATGCCAGTTTTTTGTCCTTGCGAGGAATTACACCAACAATGGAAGGGTCGCAGACAGTATTGTTTCTGGTTGATGGCGTTCCCTATCTGACTTTTGATACAGATATTTTTGATGCAGAGCGCGTTGAGGTATTACGGGGACCGCAAGGTACTCTGTATGGTAAAAATGCCTCCTCTGGCGTTATCAATGTCATAACTAATGCCCCTGAATTTCGAAAAGAAGGAAGCGTTGGGCTCGGGGTTGGTAATTACGGCGAACTCAAAACGACTCTGATTTCCAATGATGCAATCAATAATGAACTGGCATATCGGGCGGCATTTCAGTTTGATAAGAATGACGGATATTTCACGCGCTCTACGGATGGCAATGATGAACTCGATGATGTGAATAATTTAAATGGACGCGTGAAACTTAGATGGAGTCCATTAGACTCAAGATGGGACATGATTACGACCATCCAGGGCCAGAAGCAGCGTAACGGAAACAATTCATTTGCATCGTTAAGTCAAATAAAATCCGACTCTCATAAAGTCTATTCGGACACAGACGGGTATAATGATGTTGATGTGTATACAGGATCGGTACGGGTCAGTCGACAAGGTAATAACGTTGATTTTACATCGACTACTGCGTATACATACGAAAATAAAGATAGCGAGCAGGATCTGGATTTTACCCCTCTTCCGGAATATCAAACTGTTTTAGATGTGATTTCAAAGCAGAAGCGATTTACGCAGGAGTTCCGTTTTAATTCAAAGCAGGATCAGGCATTGAGATGGCTGACTGGTATCTACTTTGAAAACGAAGATTCAATAAATGATATTGATTATTACTATATGGAGTACCCAATGGGTGACTCCTATTCAGATATGGAGTCACTAAACTACGCTGTATTCGGTAACGTCAGCTATCTTATAAGTGATCAATGGGAATTCGTTTCTGGTCTGCGTTATGACCGCTCAGAACTGGATTTCGATTATGCCAGTGGCGCGATGTCCGCTCAGTATACCAATTCTTACACGAAACTTCTGCCAAAAGTGGGCGTAAACTATTATGCAGGTGAAAATGTCATGGTTTACACCTCGGTTTCTGAAGGCTATAAGAGTGGTAGTTTTAACCCATTGGTACCAAGTGGAGTGGCGCCTGCCTATGATCCGGAATATACCATGAATTACGAATTGGGTATGAAGAGTCAGTGGTTGGATGGCCGCCTGACAGTCAATGGCGCCCTGTTCTGGATTGACTGGAAGGATCAGCAGGTTGAGCAGCAGCAATATCCTTATTCATATACCGATAATGCGGGTAAGACTGTCAGTCGTGGCGTTGAATTGGACGTTAGTTGGATGGCAACTTCTGATTTAAAGCTTTTCGCCAACGGCGGATATAATGATGCTCATTTCGATGATTACAATGTGTCTCGGTATGATGGTAGTGGTAATTATGTAGGAGATTATGATTATTCCGATAAAAGTCCGGCGAACACACCTGGTTATACTTATACGCTGGGCGCTGACTATACGTTTATGAATAATTATTTTGTAAATTTTGATTATAGCGTTATAGGAAAAATGTATTTTGATAATGAAAACACAGAAAGTCAGTCAGATTTTGGTGTGTTTAATGTTCGGACTGGTTATGCAGACAGTAGATATGAAGCTTCGCTGTGGGCTAAGAATCTTTTTGATGAAGAATATGTTACTCGTGCATTTGTCATGAACGATAATTGGTATGGCCGCTCCGGCGATCCAATGACTATGGGAGTTGATTTCAAAGTCAAGTGGTAGGTTCGTATATAGTTTTTGTTTTTTCGGTTGTATGTTTTTTGCGATAACATTAAATGTTTTCCGGGTAGGCATATTGGATATCTAGCCAGTATGTGTGCCTGGATTTTTTATTTGTATATCGTTTTTTTATTTTAAGGGTGTCGCTGGTGCCTAGATCGAGTGAATGTTTTATTGGTAAGTCTGAAGTTTTACATTTGGGAGGTGAGTTTATTTATGTTCGTTATTTTGATGTAATTAATTTTATTGAAAATGATATTTATCCATATGATATATTTTTGCCTTTGCAGCTAAATGCAGCGGCGGTCAAGCGTAAGGCTGAATTCATCGCCGGTAGAGTTGTAGCTTGTGATGCTATATGTGCGTTAGAAGAAAAACCGGTCCAACTCGATATTGGTGGAAATCGTGAGCCAATTTGGCCGAAAGGTTTTGTTGGTTCAATTTCCCACAATGATAAGTGTGCGGTTGCCGTTGCAAAGTATAGGGAGCCGGTGTTGCTAGGTGTAGATGTTGAAAATTGGATGTCTCAAGAGCAAAGTGTAGATTTGTCAGGAATTATTGCAGGGAGAGCAGAGGTTTCATTGTTGAAAAGTTTATCACTTTCTTATTCGCAGGGGCTGACGATTTTATTTTCGGGTAAAGAAAGTTTATTTAAAGCTATTTATCCGGTATCGCATCGATACTTTGAGTTTTCTGACTCAAAGGTGGTTTTTTGGAATGAGAAGTATAATTATTTTGTTGTTGAATTGTCATCCAGTGTTTTAGATATTTTGAGGCGGAATTTGGTGTTTAAAATTTTCTATAATTGTGAGCCAGGGCAGGTTTTTACATTGGCCATTTCTATAGTTGATTAGAATATTTTTTAATATACGTTAATGCTAGTGGTGTACTAATCGTCGTAGTCAAGATTCTGCCAGAACCTGATATTATTCAGATGGCCCCCGGTTTCTGGCCCTTCCGTGTACGTTCAGGGATATGTGGGCATTGCAATGATGCTGCAAGCGCTCCAACATACCTGCGTCAACCAGTCACGTCGCTGTATGGTAAGCAATCAAAGTACACCAGATGGAGTTTTCGTGATTCCGTGTCAAAAACAACTGCCCATGATTCTGGCTTTTGGCTGGATGTCGGTTGCCAGCGCTGATGAAGATTGTCTGGCGTCAGCCCAGACGGACCTGGAACGTATTTACTGTGAGGTTGTGGCGCGTGGTGGTGCGGGCCTGCCTTCTATGATGGATTTCAGGCGTAATGATTCAAGGGTGCAGGCGCTCTTGTTGCGTCAGCCGGCTAGGAGTCTGGGGCTGACATTGCCTGAGGTTTCCTCCATTCCTGAACCAGAGGTGGCCAGGCAAACAGAGGAGCCCGCGAAAGAATCCGGCTCTGAGCTTGCGATTACCCGAGTGTCGGTAGTTGTCAAGAAATCTGTCGCCTCTGAGGTCTTTTAGGC
>NZ_JABUZD010000085.1:0-1040 GCF_014897875.1 Halomonas sp. 3A7M | reverse complement strand
ATCCTACATACATTATGCACGAAAACTTTCGGTTAGGCACTTATTGCTGACTAATTCAAAGCCAAGATTCTGCTCTAAAATCTGTTTCAGACACAGAAAACACCATACCTCATAAATTTCGGCCACCGATTTCATTGAAATGCTCGACTGATTGCCAAACACATCCAAATAAAACCTCAGTTCTTGCCACACTCGGTATACCGCGCTGTACCCTGTTTTTTGTTGCAGCACAAGAGATTCATGGCTTAGACCACCGTAAGCACTTACCTCTTTTAAGAAGCTTAGATTCAGAACCTTTTGTATCGGTAGTTGCCAGCTATGCAGTTCATTTAAAAAAAAATTCGATAAGCGTTGGCGTTCTGGTGCTTGATTGCTAGCACGCAGCGTAGCCTCAAACTTGGCCAGTTGTCGTTTACACTGGGTAACCGCCATCTTAATAAAACGGTTTTCAGGTGTATCTACGCTAAGCTGCTTCTTCTCTACCCGATAACGTTTATCATATTGACCATTGGCAAAGTCTCGCTTAACTTGCTCAGCGAGCCTGTAGGGTAGGCGCCCTTTTAATTTTGCCGCCTTAACATTGGAAATTGTTGGTTGTAAACGGCTATGCGGGGCAGCACAGATTAACTTTAGGCCTTGTTCAAAGCGTTCCCTTAAAGCAGCAAAGTTGGCCAGCCACATCAGTGGAAAGTGCCCTCGTTGTTTGCTGGCTGCTGCATCTTGCTCGGTTTTTTCTACCAAGCTAAAGCGCCAAAGCGGGTAAACAGCATCAATTGCCTGGTACATGGCTGGTAAATCGTGATGTAGCGCCATCTTGGTAGGCAACACTTCAAAAGCAATATGCTGTGTGTGGGTTTTACCTTCTGCCTCAAATGATAGTGGTAAGCGCATCCAGCCAACATCATTGCCAGTATTAATGGTGCCTGTTAAACGTGCGGGAATAGGCCCCCGTTGTTTGGCAAAGCGAAACGCTTCGCTGACGCTTTGGCTACGATGTAAGTGAATCCGCATAAGTTATGGTGTATAAAGCGAGGCTTATA
>NZ_JABUZD010000084.1:0-1603 GCF_014897875.1 Halomonas sp. 3A7M | reverse complement strand
GTTAGAAGTGCTTCCGGGGGCCGGTCTCACGGATTCAGGTTATAGCTAAACAGCTAGCAATTGCTTTGTGCCAAACAATCACCTCATTTAACCCCTATTAAAAGCTTAACGCTATTAATATGTTTATATATTCATACGCTTGAGATTTTATAACAGCATTGATAACTATCGGGCAGAAGCACCAAAGAAGAGAACATCTTCTTACTTCACTCCTGCCCGAGAGTACATCTTGGTTCAGTCAATGGTGTCGACAAATTCGCTGAGATCCCGCACTCGACTCCTGTCGATAGTCACGCCAAGTCCAGGTGAATCGTCCAACACAATATGCGTTTCATCTCCCGGCATCTGGGCAACATCTTCGCCAATCATGGCGGGCCCCACCAAGTCATTCGCAATGATATTGGGATGCGCCAGCGCTAAATGGGCACCCGCGAGCGTCGCGATCGAGGACTCCACCATAGAGCCGATCTGGCAGGGTATATCCGCCGCCATTCCGACCTCTGCCATCGCCATAGCAGGGCGTAGGCCAGAGGATTTCATTAGCTTGATGTTAACCATGTCAGCAGCGTTTAGTTGAATCACCTCCAGCATCTCTTTAACCCCATGAATAGGCTCATCAGCCATAATCATGGCATCGGTCGACTGCGTCACACGGGCCATGGCGGCGAGGTTCTCCATAGCGACGGGCTGTTCAAACCAATCCACTTGATAGGGCGCTGCATGCCGAATGACCTGAAGCGCTTGCTTTGCACTCCACCCTTGATTGGCATCTACACGTAGCGCAACCGATCGATCTAGTGCTTCTCTAACCCGTGCAATCCGCTCAACATCATATTCCGGCGTATCGCCCAGTTTGATTTTGATGGACTGATAACCTCGCCGAGCAGCCTCTTTCGCCTGACGTGCCATCTCCTCCGGCGCTAACATGCTAATAACATATGGAAGTTCCAATCTAGCATGGCTACGCCCACCTAGCAGCGCATAAAGCGGCTTTCCGCATTCACGCGCCACCAGGTCGTGAAGCGCAATATCGAGAGCTGCTTTCGCCGAGGGGTTATGGCGAATTTTAAGGTTGGCAGCATGATGGAATTGCGCAATATCACTGGCGTCGGTGCCCATTAGTAACGGCGCTAGCTCTCGGGTGATGATTTCTCGTGCGCCAAGATACGTTTCTCCCGACACATGCTGGTCTACCACGGCTTCACCCCAGCCAATCTGGCCAGAAGCAGTCTCGATGCTGACAATCAGGCTGGCGATATCGTGATAAGTATCATAGGCAATCTTAAATGGTTGTTTAAGCGGAAGACGTACACCATATACCGTGATTTTGTTAATACGCATTATTGATGCCTTATTTATGTCCAGGAAAAGATCTGAGCCAGCGCAATCATGAGACTTGCCATACCTAGTTGAAGAATCGCTAATGGAAGTATCCATTTGATCCACTTACTCCACGACACACCTGCCACTGCAAGCCCTGCCATGAAATATCCCGACGTTGGGGTAAGAATATTGGAGATACCATCACCAAACTGAAACGCAAGAACAGCCGTCTGACGGGCCCCCAGTGTCAGGATGAGTGTCGCACCCTCTGATACCCTGT
>NZ_JABUZD010000081.1:0-1510 GCF_014897875.1 Halomonas sp. 3A7M | reverse complement strand
CTCAATACGGTTAGGGCAAGTGGGTCGGTTTAACGGCGCTTACGATACATCTTCCTTAGGGGATTCTCAGTGATGGAAGTGGCCTTTTTTCCATCACGTGGGTGTGGCGCGCCTACCCCAAACGACGGAACCTAGTTTAGCCAGCTTAGCCCAACCATGACCACTGCGCGTTTTTCTACTGACAGTTGTAATATGAGCACTCATATTTCTGGGGCAGCATGCTGTGAGTTTCGGTAAAACAATTGTTTATGATAAGGCGCTGTATACTGATGCGCATTTTTCTGGCAAAACGCATCGCTCAGGCGAGCTGCGTTTTTATAAGTTTCAATAAATTACGGCCGTTTAGTCAGAATGATTGTTACCAGAAAACTATGCATGTTCATTAATAAACTGTTATGCAATGAAGCTATGGTAATCCCCCCCGAAAAACCAGGGTGTTCAAAAGTAGAATTTTCCGTAAGCTAAACGCAGGGAGATTCTGCATGAAAAAATCACGTTTTTCTGACAGCCAAATACTGTCAATTCTCAAGCAAGCCGAAGGCGGCGCTCCGGTTCCAGAGCTGTGTCGTGAGCATGGCATGAGCAGTGCGACTTTCTACAAGTGGCGAGCTAAATTCGGCGGCATGGATGCGTCCATGATGGCCCGGTTGAAAGAGCTAGAGGATGAAAACCGACGGCTCAAGAAGATGTACGCTGAGGAACGATTGAAAGCGGACATCCTCAAGGAAGCCATCGAAAAAAAGTGGTGAAGCCGTCTCGACGCCGTGAGATGGCGCAGAAAGCCGTCAATGAGAAGCGCATCAGCATTCGACTGGCTTGCTGGATGTTCAGCATCAGCGAGACCTGCTATCGCTACCGGGCCAAGCTCAGCAGCGAGAATACCGAGATCGCCGACTGGCTAATCCGGTTGACCCATAACCAGCGCAATTGGGGCTTCGGCCTGTGCTTTTTGCACCTGAGAAACGTCAAAGGGTTTGGCTGGAATCACAAACGGGTTTACCGAATTTATCGGGAGCTGGAACTGAACCTGCGGATAAAACCCAAGAAACGCCTGGTTCGTGAAAAGCCGGAGCCATTGGCCGTGCCGGAAATGATCAATGACAGTTGGTCGATGGACTTCATGCACGACCAGCTCAACGATGGTCGCAGATACCGGCTGCTGAATGTGATTGATGACTTCAACCGCGAAGGCCTTTGCATCGAAGTAGACTTCTCGCTTCCGACAGAGCGTGTTATACGGTCACTGGAGCAGATCATTGAGTGGCGGGGCAAACCGCGCTCTATTCGCTGTGACAACGGACTACCTACGGAACCCGCTCAATACGCACACAAAATCTCACTTCGTGCTCGACATGGGAACACTTGCTCACTACTCAGGCTCATGCGTCGCAACCATATCTAAAGGGTGCTCACCATAGTGTACAAGGGTCCAAAAGGCCCAACAGGACTTAACAAAGCATTTTGGAACGTAAGCGTTCATTCCAAGGCGTTCTGCCACTCCGGTAAATTT
>NZ_JABUZD010000079.1:0-648 GCF_014897875.1 Halomonas sp. 3A7M | reverse complement strand
GGGAGGGAAAGTAGCGGGGACGTTCCGCTTCCAGTATCAAGCCCGCTCCTGGAAATACCCACGCTGGGTGGTGGCCCGCCTAGAAGAAGGTGAGTTAGGCTCTAATCCCCGGTTTATCATCAGTTCCCGTTACGATGATGGCTTCAAGCTTTACTACGAGCAGTACTGTGCCCGGGGTGACATGGAGAACCGGATCAAGGATCAACAACTGAGCCTGTTTGCTGACCGGACCTCCAGCACGCACTGGTGGGCCAATCAGTGGCGGCTGATCTTGTCGGGCTTCGCTTATACGCTGTTCGAGCGGTTACGGACTTACCTGAAGCACACGCCCTTCGCGCGCATGAGTCCAAGCAACCTGAGGCTCAAGCTCATCAAAGTAGGCGCGGTCATCCTCCGCAATACGCGCCGCATCCGGGTGTTGATGAGTGACAGCTACCCCTATAAAACGGCGCTATCCGATCTGGTCAGGCGGTTGGTGCCGAACTGACTGCTCGGGCGCCCCCGGCCCGACGCAATGGGGGAAAGGGGGAAGTGTGTCTGAAGGACGGAAAGTGGTTAAAAAATAGCCGATGTAAGTCGAGCCAGTAGGTGTTTAGCGGTGTTACAGCCTGAGTGCGGTACTGGCTGAGGTACTATGAGAAATCCAGG
>NZ_JABUZD010000080.1:0-32210 GCF_014897875.1 Halomonas sp. 3A7M | reverse complement strand
ACAACCCGGGAATCCTCTTCCTTCAGGGAGAGGAGGATTGTCAAGGATGCTTTCCTGCCTGAGAACCTCGAAAAGCATGAGGCATGGGTTCGCGAGTTAGTGCGTAGCTATATGGATCATTTCATCGATAAAGGCCGCGCGGATCTGGTAGGGGAGATTTCTCGCTGGTCATCAACCCTGATACATGGGCCTCGCTTTCTGAAGAAGATCGTGCGGCCATTGAAGACGTGTCGGGAGAAAGACTCTCTCGCTTGTTTGGCTACATGATGGACGTGGTGGATGAGCGTGGCGTCGAGTTTGCGCAACAGCAGGGCAATACGTTTGTGGAACTGCCGGCCGAAGAACTTGAGCGCTTCCAACAAATAGCCGCAGATCTTCCAAGTCAGTGGGAGGCCGGGGCTAAGGAGCGTGGCGTTAACTGTGAAGCCGCACGCGGCTTCTTCTTGGAGCAACTCGATGCTGTCGATAGTGAAGACGGATTGAGTGCTGAGGAAGTGGTTGACCAGAGCATGTGATGTTTCCCTGCCCGAGGTGCTGTTTTGCCTCGGGCAACGGGTTATTTTTTCTGTAGGTTGTCGACTGAAATCTCGACATCCTGTGGGCGTTGTAGCACGTTAAGCAGCACGATAGCGCGCTCTTCGCCTTTACACCGTTTGAAGACGGCTTCTAAATCTTTGAAGGGGCCGTCGGTGATCGTCACGGTTTCCCCTGCGCAGAAGTAGCTGTGGCTGCCTTCCTGGTGATGCGGCTGTGCGCGTAGGGTGTCTACTAGTGCATCTGGCACGGCAATGGGCGTGTTGCCAAAGGTGAGTAGGCGCAGTACCCCGCGGGTGGAGCGAATGGGCCGCCAGTTGCTGACGGTTTGATCCAGCCGGATAAACAGGTAATAGGGGAAAAGTGGCTCGTTCACCAGCGTAAGCTTGCCTTGGCGCTTACGTTTAGCGTTCAGCACTGGGTGGAACACCTCGTACCCTTGATTGGTGAGGTGTTCAGCGGCGCGAAATGACTCGCCACCTTTGCATTGAATTACATACCAGCAGGGTTTAATCCACTCTGATTGGGTTTCGAATTCATCCATAAATCACCCTTTGGCATTGGCGAGCAGTAGCGCGAGTGCATCCAGCGTTTGGTCAATATGGTCTTTGGTGTGTTCACAGGAAAGGAAAAAACGCAGCCGCGCGCTTTTCTCGGGAACCGCAGGATACAGAATAGGCTGCACGTTAATGTGCTGCGCAAGCAGTGCGTGGGAGAGGTGAGCCGCGAGCGGCGAGCTTCCTACAATAACTGGCACGACGGCAGAGCCGATACTGTGGCCGGTGTCCATTCCTCTCGCTTGAGCCTGCTCTAGGAAGTAGCGCGAAATAGCCTGTAGCTGGGTAACGCGCTCGGTTTCCTGGGGCATCAATTCCAGTACTTTAAGTGAAGGCGCGGCCACTTGGGCGGGCATGCCGACGCTGTAAAGAAAACCGGGTGCAAAGTAGCGCAGTGTTTCGACCAGCGCTTTATTGCCTGCGATATAGCCCCCGCAGCCTGATAGCGTTTTGCTCATCGTACCCATCCAGATATCGACATCGATTGGGTCAATCGCAAAGTGCTCTCTTAAGCCTAGGCCAGTGTCGCCCATGACGCCAAACGAATGCGCTTCATCGACCATCAGCCACGCCCGATGGCGTTGCTTTAGTTCAATAAAGCGGGGTAGGTCGGGGATGTCGCCATCCATGCTGTAAAGCCCTTCAATGACCACAAGAACGCGTTCAAATTGATGGCGATGACGACTTAACAGCGCGTCGAGTGCGGCAGGGTCGTTATGACTAAAGGACATGCGCTTTGCGCCTGACAGCTGCGCGCCGACCAATGAGCTGTTGTGGATGTACTCGTCGTGAAGCACAAGGTCTTTCGGGCCCAATAGATAGCCAAGGGTAGACACATTGGTTGCGTGACCGCTGACAAAAACAACCGCGTCTTCAACACCATAGATGTTGGCGATCGCTTGCTCTAGTTCGCCGTGAATAGGTCGTTCACCCGAGACGACGCGACTGGCAGAGACGGAGGTGCCGTAGTGAGCCGCTGCGTCGGATGCCGCTTGAACAACCCGTGGGTCACCGGAGTAACCCAGGTAGTTGTAGCTGGCAAAATTAATGCACTCATGTCCATCAATCACGCTGGTAGCACCGGCGAGGCCGTCATGGACTTTAAAGAACGGGTCTATAAGCCCGAGCTGTTTAGCGCCCTGGCGCATCATGACTAGCTGCTGATAACCCGGGTGGGCATCAAATCGTGTAAAGCGCTCGGGAACAGTCCGAGTTGCCTCGGCGCCTGAGATAGCAGTGGCTTGGGTGCTGGTGGCACGGGGCGTTGGGCGCTTGCGTGCCTGTTCCAGCAGCTGTCGTTTCAGTTCAGAGCGCTTTACGGTCATGGTGTCTCGGTGGTAGATGTTGAAGCCGACTCATTGTTGAGCCCGTCCGCCCCGTGGCGAGCGGCCAGAGAGGCTAACGCATCTTGTGGCGCTTCTTCAACATCATTGTCATGCTGATGTAATTTTTGAATCAGCACACCTGCCAGTTTGTTCAGCGTTGACGCTTCACTCAACACCATCACCGGTACTTGCACGTTCAGGCGGTTCTCGATGGCGGTCATCAATTCAACGCCCATGAGCGAATCAAACCCCATATCGTATACCGAACGGTTGATGTCGATTTTCTCTTCATCAATCAGCAGGATACTGGCTAGTTCTGCGCGCAGTAGGTCGGTAATGGTGCTATGCAGCTCTTCTGGCGAGAGGTCGGCCAGTAGCGCACTGATATCGTCATCGTGGTCAACGCTGCCATCATCATCGCTGGTGCGGGCAATTTCGTTAAACCGTGGTGCCTGGGCGGTGGGTAAGAAGCGTGCCAGTGCGCCCCATTCAAGTTCAAGAACACCAAGGCTTGGCCCTGGGGTCAGCAGCATTTGCTCAAGCACGTTGAGGGCGTCATCCGAGCGAAGTGCAGAACCGCCTAAGCGCTCTTGCAGCGCATCCCGGGTGCGCGTGTTGCGTGCCAGGAAGCCGACATCTTCAATCGCCCCCCAGCGTACGCAGGTAGCCGCTAGGCCAGCGGCACGGCGGCGGGCAGCAAAAGCTTCTAGCCAGTGGTTGGCGGCGACGTAATTGGCCTGTCCAGGGTTACCGAATAGCGTGGTCGCCGAAGAGTAGAGCACAAAGAAGTCCAGCTCAATGTCGCGGGTGAGCGCGTCTAGGTGACGAGCACCGTCGATTTTAGGAGCGAGCACCTTTTGAATACGCTCGGCATCTAAGTTACGAATCAAGCCGTCGTCGATCACTGTGGCGGCATGCACGATGCCACGCAGCGGGCTAAGTTCGCGTTGCACGCGCGCCATAATGCTTGCTAGCGCGTCGTAATCGGTAATATCACAGGCCGCAGCCAGTACTTTCACGCCTTGGGCTTCAAAGGTCGCGATAGCAGCTTGGGCTTCTTCGCTAGCGGGACCGCTGCGGCTTAGCAGGATAAGCTGACGTGCGCCTTTGCTGACTAACCATTGAGCCGTTTTTAGGCCAAAGCCACCTAAGCCACCGGTCACTAGATAGCTGGCGTCGGCTGCGAGTGTCATCGCGCCGGTGCCTAATAGCTCGTTACGCGGTGGAGCAATAGGCTGTTCGTAGGTGACTACCACTTTGCCGATCTGGCGTGCTTGCTGCATATAACGGAAGGCATCAATCACTTGGTTGTGACTGAACGCCGTGAACGGCAGCGGGCTGAGTGTGCCATCGTTAAATAGCGCCATCATTTCACCGAACAGGCGCTGGGTGAGGGCAGGCTGCACTTTCATCAACTGGTCGGAGTCGATGCCGAAGTAGATTAAGTTGTTGCGGAACGGGCGTAGGCCAATATGAGTATTTTCATAGAAATCCCGTTTACCTAATTCTAGGAAGCGGCCAAACGGGCGCAATGCGCGGAGGTTTTGGTTAATCGCTTCGCCTGCCAATGAGTTCAGTACGACATCCAAGCCTTCGCCTTGCGTGTCCTCTAGGATCTCTTCGGCAAATGTCAGCGAGCGGGAGTCGTAAATACGCTCTTCACCCATAAGGCGCAGGAAGTCGCGCTTCTCTTCAGAGCCAACGGTGGCGTAGATATCGGCGCCCAGCCACTGGGCAATTTGCAACGCGGCGATACCAACGCCGCCAGCGGCACCGTGAATCAGCACTTTCTCGCCGGGCTCCAGGCGCGCCAGATGTTTTAGCGCGTAGTACACGGTGAAGAACGTGGTCGGTATCGTCGCGGCAGCAGCATAGCTGACGCCTTCCGGCAGGGGCGCGACGGCATTCTGGCTAGCAATGAGGCGGTCGCTGAAGCTGGCGGGTCCAAAGCCCACGACCGCTTGGCCGGGTGCAACGTGCTGAACATTGGCACCCACGGCGAGAACCTCTCCCGAGAACTCAAGCCCTAGGGTTGGGCCAGCGAAGCCATTTTCAATTGCTTCATCAGACAGTAAGCCAAGGGTGTACATGACATCGCGGAAGTTGAGACCGGTCGCTTTGACGCGAATTTCTACCTCATCCGCGCCAAGTTCAGGCAGTGGGCGTGGCCGCCACTGCAGCTGACGCAATTGCCCTGGTAGGGCAAAGCCCAGCGTCATTGCCTGATGAGGCGCAGCGCTTGCCTGCTTGACCGGGTGAGGAGCGGGCAGGGTGCGAAGGCGGGTAGCAAACCGCTCGCCTTCAACCGTTATTACCAGCTCGTTTTCGCTATCTGGCGTAGCAAGTGACGCTGCAAAAGCGTTTAACGTCGCATCGTTGGGAGCGTTTGGTAGATCGATCAGCGTGACGCTATGACCAACCGCTTCATTGGCGAGCGAACGACCAAAGCCCCATAGTGCGGCGTCATCGCCTGTACTGGCAGCCTGGGTCGGCAGCCAGAGCGTGACGCGGCTGCTTTGGCCTTCAAGCCCACTTGCTTCTAATGCCAGTGACCACTGCTGTGCCGTGTGGCAGCGCTGAGTTTGAGCGGCGGTTGTACAGCCCTTAAGCCCACGCAGATCGATCACATTGAGTGCGGCAGGTACGTTTTGGCGTTCGCCTAGCGCTGTATTTAACAGTGCTTGCGGGGTTGCGTCGCTGACGGTTAGCCATGTATTGGCGGTGCCTAACCGCTCTGCAAGCTGGGCAGCAAGTGCTTCGTGCTCCGCGTCAGAGACAAGCAAATGGTAGGCCTCTGCTGCCGTTTGCGTCAGCGAGTCATTGCTTGCTGCGTATTGGCCATGCAGTAGGTAAGCACCATTCTCTTCCAGCTCAACCGGCGGCGAAACGCTGAGGCCTTGTTGCGCTAACCACTCGACTAGGTTGTCTTGTTCCAGGGCGGTTTGGTCGATGCCGGGTGTCGCCAGTAAGTCATCAAGCCAACGGCTCGGGTGGACACCAATCACCATTACCTGAGCGCCTGGCGCAAGCTGGCCTGGCAGCGCTTCAATCAACTGGCGGGTGCTTTCAGGCTGGGTCACGTCCACGCTGATAAACGCCAGCTGGGCTTTCTCTGCAGGGCTAAGCGCTGGCAGTGAATCTTCCAGTGGCTGAATATCCATCAGCGGGAAACGTTCTTGAAGCTGTTCCGCCTGATGGCGAGCCGTGTCGCTGGTGGTGATGGCGCGGTAGTGGTGCGCATCTTTAGAGATAGTCGTATTCGCTAGCTGTTCGAGCAGTCGCTGGCCCAGAGCGGGAGTACAGGGACCTGCTTCTAACAACTGCAGCCGCTGACCGGTGGGCAGCGTGGCTAGCGTGGCTTCCATTAATGCGCCAAGCTCGGCGGCTAACACTTGCCAGCCGTTTTCGCCGATAAGGACGCGATTAATGCCTGCTAGGTGCTCAGTGGTAATGCCTAGGCTTTCAAGGGTGTCGTTGCCGCTGGACAATTGCTCACGGTGTAGCCCTAAGCGACCCACCATATGAATCGGCGCAAAATAGTCGGGGTAATCCTGTACCAGTAACTGCCAAATGGTTTCCGGTGCGAGCTGATCTTCGCCGACGTTAACATTAACACCAGTAAAGGCTTCGCTAAGGCTATCGAGCAGCGGTGATACTTCTTGGGCATAGCGTTGGCCGGTGCTGGCGGTAAACGCATCGCTTAGCCCAGCCAGCCGGGCGAGTGCACTGCCTGGCAGCGAAAGCGTCGCCGCGTTTAGCGGAGCAGGCGTTAACTCAACATCCAGGTAGCTAAAATGCTGGTGATGAGCGCGGTTTAAGCGAATCGCCTTGAAGCGGGTTTCACTAAGCACGGCCACGGCGTTACCGGCGGCGTCATACAGTTCGAAGTCGGCGGTGAAGGAGTGGGGCGCGCGCTTACCCATTACTGCTCGCGCCAGCACCGGTGCACCGGCTTCAGCGTTCACCTGGATGCGCCCAACACGAACTGGCACAAAGGCTAGCTGGGCTGCAAACTCGTTGTGTTGAGCTAGCAGCGGAATGAACATCTGAAAAGCACTATCCAAAATGCCCGGATGAACGTGCAGCGTATCGAGCTGCGACTGGACACTATCGGATAGGGTAATTTCACCAATGACGCTGTCGCCTTCAATCCAGCCACGGCTAATGGCTTGGAACGCAGGCCCGTAATGCAGTCCGATACGTTCGGCCATCTGCAAGTGCTCGGCCAGGGTATAGTCTGGCGCGCGGCTTGGCAGGCTTGGTGCTTTTCGGTTGAGCAAGAAGCCGCGGCTTTCGCGCATGCGGCGAGCAACGGCATTTAGCTGCCATTCGCTACCGGTGGCTGGCTCGCGGGAGTGGATGGCTAAGCGGCCGTCGTCTGGATCCAGCGTCAAGCGCATGGTGCGCCCATTGGGCCCATCCAACAGTAAGGGAGCGCGAATCTCCAGCTCTTCAATGTCTAAAAGCGGTGTATCTTTCTGCTGTAGGGCTGCTGCTAGCGTAAGTTCCACAAACCCCGCACCCGGGAAGACTGCACCTTCGCCAACGACGTGGTCGGCCAGCCATGGCTGGCGCTTGGTATCCAGCTGGCTTTCCCAGGTGTGATCCTGCTGCGCCAATGGGTAGCCAAGTAATGGGTGCTGATAATAGCGGGAAAGCAACCCTTGGCCATCGTTGGTGCCTTGCACCCAAAGTTGGGTGCGTTGCCAGGCGTAGTGTGGCAGCAGGACGCGCTGGCCTTCTACAGGGAAGAAGTGGTGGCTATCGAGGCTTAACCCGCTTAGCAACAATTGGCCGAGGCAGCGGGTTAAACCATCTGCGCCTGACTTATGCCGTTCAATGGTGCCTAGCACTAATCCGCTACGCTCTTGCTGGCGTAAGGAGTCGTTCATATAGCGGCGCAGGATGGGGTGCGCGCCGACTTCCACAAAGACATTGTAACCCTGCTCAATAAGCACCGTAGCGGCGTTATCAAATAGGACGGGCTCACGAATATTGAGCCACCAGTAATGGGCATCCAGCTGTGTGCCTTCACTGATGGTGCCGGTCACGGTGGACACATAAGGAATCTGCGTGGCGCCTGGACGAATGTCAGCCAAGGCTTCCACGACGCCTGCTTTGATGCTGTCCATGGCGGGGCTGTGGAAGGCGTAGTCCAGTGGCAGGCGCTTTGCGAAGGTGCTCTGTTCGCTAAGGGCTGCTTCAATGGCGCTTAGCTGGTCACGATCACCTGCTAACGTAATGCCTTTGGGGCTGTTAATGCCTGCCAGGCTAATGTTGCTAAATTCGGGTTTTTCAAGCCAGGGAGCGATCTCTTCCGCGCTGATAGCGACAGCCGTCATTTCCCCAAGACCACGGGTTTTGCCCTGGTAGAAACTGCGGTAATAAATAACTTTAACGGCGTCTTCTAACGTTAATGCGCCGGATGCCCAGGCGGCAGCAACTTCGCCAACGCTGTGGCCGAATACGGCGGTGGGCACGATACCCTTGGATTTAAGCCATTCGGTTAACGCGACCTGCAGTGCAAACAGGGCGGGTTGGGCGATTTCGGTGCGCTCAAAGCGCCCTTCGCTGGACTCTTCCTGGTTACGGCCCGCAAGCTCGTCACGCAGTGAAAAATCACCATGCTTCTGGAACAGGGTATCTACACGATCAATGGCGTCGCTAAACACGGGTTCGCTGTCTAGCAGGTCGTGACCCATGGTTTCCCATTGGCAGCCGTTCCCGTCGTAAACAAACACTGGGCCTCGGGCGTTAGCTAAGCGCTCCAGTGTCACAACGCTGTTGGTTTCACCTTCAGCAAACTGGCTGAGCGCGCTGGCGGCGGCCTCAGCTGTTTGGGCGAAACAGAGCGCGCCAAACGTGTGTTGTTCGCGGTGGCTGTTCAGCGTGTGGGCGGTATCATAGAAAGCATGGTCGCTTTCGCGTAGGAAATTAGCTAGGGCACGGGCATTAGCCGCCAGTGCTTCCTGGCTTCGTGCGCTAATACGAACGGGTAGCGCAGCATCGGGCACTTGGCGAGGTGCTGGTGCTTTTTCGGGGGCACTTTCCAGTATGACGTGAGCATTGGCGCCACCAAAACCAAAGGAGTTGACGCCAATGACCAAGCGGCCCTGTTTTTTGAGCGCTTGAGCTTTGGTGACCACGCTAATGTTCCACTCATCAAATTTGATGCGTGGATTAAGATTGCGTATACCAATGGTGGCGGGCACTTCACGGTGCTGCAGGCTGTACAGCGCTTTAGCAAGCCCGGCAACGCCAGATGCCGTTTCTAAATGGCCGAGATTACTTTTCACTGAGCCAATCAGAAGTGGTGTTTTACGATGCTTGCCGAGTGCTTCGCCGATAGCCCGGGTTTCAATGGGGTCGCCAACGGCGGTGCCGGTGCCGTGAGCTTCAAGGTAGTCGATCTCGTCCGGCGAAATGCCAGCCTGTTCGTAGGCGCGGCGCATTAATTCAATTTGGGCGCTGGGGTTGGGCACCGTAAGGCCAGATTTGTGGCCGTCAGTGTTAACCGCTGAGCCTGCTACCACGGCCAGGATATTATCGCCGTCGGCCACGGCTTGATCATAATCTTTTAGCAAAAACAGCCCGGCACCCTCGGAGCGCACGTAACCATTACCGGCTTCATCGAAGACTTGGCAGCGGCCAGTGGGCGAGAGCATGCTGGCCTTAGAAAAAATAATAAAACCATAGGGGTGCAGGTGCAGACTGATGCCACCTGCTAGCGCCATATTGGTTTCGCCGCTGCGAATCGATTGGCATGCCTGGTGGAAGGCCACCATGGAAGAGGAACAGGCGGTATCCAGCGACATGCTGGGGCCATGTAGATCAAAGACGTAAGAAAGCCGGTTAGAGGCGATACTTGAGGTATTACCGGTCGCGGTCGAGGCATCAATCGCCGCCATGTCATCGGCAAGGCGATAGGAGTAATCAAGGCTGGCGATGCCAAGGAAAACGCCGCACTGGCTACCGCGCAGGGTGCTGGGCACGATGCCCGCGCTTTCCATGGCTTCCCAGCTAAGCTCCAACAGCATGCGCTGTTGCGGGTCCATGTTCGCCGCTTCACGGGGCGAAATACCGAAAAACTCTGCGTCGAATCCGCTTATATCGCCTAGGCTACCCGCGGCAAAGGTGACGCTGGTGCCGGGATGGCGTTTGTCCGGATGCTGGAAAGCATCGAGGCTCCAGCGGCCGGGGGCCACTTGGGTGACGAGGTCTTTTTCGGCTTGCAGGTCCTGCCAGAACGTTTCAGGTGTGGTGCCGGGGAAACGATGGGCGGCGCCGATAATGGCAACGCGTTTAGTCATTCTTGCTCCTGAGGTTCTGGTTCTGCCTTGATCACATCGCTACTTATATCGCGTCCAAACGCTCGTTTAAATAGGTAGACGCCAAGTTCGTTTGCTTCCAGCGTGCACGACGCGCGCTCAATGGGCGTCTTATCATGCAAATTACGATCTACTACCGTTGACCATATCATGTACGGGGTGCTGCTAGCAGGAGGCGAATAGTGCCTATATGCGGCAGGCAGTATGGGTACGTGGTCACCGTACCAGCCCAGCAGCCCTGGTCTTATAGCAGAGTTTAGCGCTGCTTTAACGCTTCCGAGCATTTTATCTGATTCACCCAAATGGTGCAGGTAAACAGCTAAATCCCGTAAATGATGCGGTAGCGGCCACGGTGCAGTAGGCAATGTTGACGCTACCCTAGCCTTTTCCGGTGCTTCTAAGTGTAAAGGGCCGTGATTCTCCATGGTAATCACAAACACAAAGAGAGGCCTATTATCGTTATCTTCAAGCAGGCGTCCAACTTTTCGTGCAACGGCTTGGTCACCAATGTACTGGCCATGCTTATCCTGGCTTTCGAATGCGCGAATGTCGATAAACGTCTCAAACCCTAGTTTGGGAATAACGCTGTCACGCATGTAGAAGGTAGCCGGGTAAGGGTGAACACAAACAGTTCGATAGCCTTGGGCTTTGAATGCACTGGCAATGCTGGGCAGTGTGTGGCGCGACAGCGTACGGTAAGGATTAAACTGGCGCGGTCCCCAGGTGTCAGGCGCTATGCCAGTTAAAACGGCGCATTCGGTGCGCACAGTGTTTGCGCCCCATGCGGGCACATTCAGCGCTCCCTGCACGACAGCTTCCTGGCAGGTAGCGTCATAATTCGGCAGTAAGTCAGCGGCAATCTCGCTACACCAGGGGCGAGGATCAAAAAACGATTCACTTTGTACCAGCACAACGTTTGGCTTTGCCGCATCGGCGTCTAGCTCAAGGCTATGTTGATCAAGTGACCGATGTTGAGCAAGTGGCTGAAAGGGCGATGTCTCGGGTGTGGGCGGTTGTGAGCGCATCAGGGCAATGCCGTATGCCCACAGGCTTGAAAATAGTCCCAGTCGATCTAGGTCAATGTTAGGGGTCAGTGTGATAGGCGGCAGTTTTCGCCACCCCAGCCAAACGAGCAGCGCACCGATTGCTATCAGCATTAGGCTATTCACTAGAAACGCAGTGCCGCCCCATTGGCGAATTAGCGATGGTTCAAAAACCAAAAAGCTACCAATCGCAACCGCACCGGCGCTGCTGGCAGCAATGGCGAGACCAATGCCGAAAAAAGGCACATACAGACGCGGGTGCAAAATAGCATCCCAGAAGTATTCAAAATCATGGCAAATAAAGGGTTCGTTCAACGTGCGTGATTTAGTATTGCTGGACTGCACGACCACGAGTTGCAGCGATAAGATGAAAACAACAGCAAACCAAGGGCGTTGCAGAAGCAGCATAAAGGCGCCAAACAACAGTAACCAGCTACCAAGGTGCAGCGTGTTTGCGGCTATGCCGCGTTTCCAAAACGGTTGTGGGCGAGGGCTCAGCAGTGCCTCGAACAGCACACTACCTAACAAGCCTACTAACAGTGGGCTAATAAATGTGGATGATAGAAAGAACGCCACGCTACGCGCCCCCGGTATGATTAAAGCCAAGGCGTTTGATGAGCCATTGAGAAATGCCCGCCGGTAGCACGGCCAGCCACCAAGTACCGAAATTCAGCGGGAAGGGAAAACTGATACGAGCGCGGTTAGCGGTGATGCCACGTTGTATGGCGTTGGCAGCCCGCTCCGGCGGCCATTCCCAAGGCTTGGGGCCAGGCATGGCATTGCACATGGCGGAAGTGACGTAGCCAGGCATTACCACGGTCACACCAATGCCATGGGGTTCGAGTAAGCCTCTTAGGCCTTCTCCGTAGGCTTTGATGCCCGCTTTGCTGGCGCTGTAGCTTGGCGTTGTCGGTAGGCCGTGCCAGCCTGCCAACGAGCTAATAAACACCAATTGACCGCTGCCGCGTGCTTGCATGGCGGGAACCAGTCGCTGGGCCATT
The DNA here is from genome assembly GCF_014897875.1 of Halomonas sp. 3A7M. NCBI lineage: Bacteria > Pseudomonadati > Pseudomonadota > Gammaproteobacteria > Oceanospirillales > Halomonadaceae > Halomonas > Halomonas sp. 3A7M. Next base: position 20,422 of record NZ_JABUZD010000080.1, on the reverse strand, counting down.
GCAATGGGAGCTTTCAAGTTGACATCGAGTAGCGCTTGAACCTCGTCCCACGGTTCTAGCGTGCTTGCGCTTGGATGAGTATTGATGCCCGCATTGGCAATCACAATATCTGGAACGTGCTCGGCACATAGCGCATCAAGCCAGTCGTTGAGTTCGCTTTGGTCGGTTAAGCTGGCTGATGATAGCGACACCTGTGCGCCTTTTTCTCGACACGCCATCGCCAACCCTTCAAGCGTCTGCTGGTTGCGGCCGTGTAGCACCAAGTGCGTAGCAGGGGCTGCATAAGCACGGGCTAGCGCCCCGCCTATTGCACCGGTGGCACCGGTAATCAGCACGCAGCGGGGTGCATTAGAAGGGTAAGAGGTCGTTACATCAACGTTCACACCAACGCTCACAGCAACGTCTCCAGTGGTGAAGGGCAGGCTTCTAGTATACGCGCTGCATTGTTCACCGCTAAATCGATACTGGGTTGGCAGTAAAAACCACCATTAATTTGCGTCGTGTACATCACCGTGTTGCGAAAATAGCCAAAGAGCGCTTGGCTGGGCAGCGGCGGTTGGTGCCAAAACTCGTCTAGAGAGCCTTCGTAGGTGAGGCCCGCTAAATTGTAGATGGGGTCGCTGAGCGCAAAGGTAGGACACTGTTTTTCAAGGGAAACAATGCCGACCGTGCTGTTTACTGTGACGGTGCCCGTGGCGTGTTTAAGCAATGGGTTGAGATTGCCTGATTCCAGGTAAATGATGCGCCCATGTAGGCCGTAAAAATCTTCCAGCCTTTTAATGATGTTCGGGTAATTAACCAGCCCCATATCCAGCGGGTGGTTTTTTATACACAGCAGCGCATCACTAGGGGCGTTTAGCGCAAAGGATCCCATCACGTGATCCATCACCTCTTCCATATTGGCATAAGGTGAGTGGTCGCGAATCTGCGCATCGGTGTTGAGCTGCAGCGGCAGCATAAAATAAGGCTTTCCGCCTTCGATAAGGTTTTTAATCCGCGCAGCATCACGCTTTTTCCAGTACTTAAGTAAGGTAAAGCGTTTGGCGTAGCCCGCATACTCCACCGGCGCAGTGATCGGCGCATGGTTACGATAGTGGGGAGCCACCAGAGGATTCGCTAACCCCGCCAGGTGATAGCACATGTCGTGAGCGGCACGGATTTTAAAAGACGAACGAAAGCGAACCGGTGCAGGGAGTTTGGGCAGCGCTTTGCCAGTTTCAAAAAACCACTTGGGGTCTCTGGGCAGCAGCGAGTGACCATTAACACCCTCGCGTTCAAGGGTGACCCAGAAAGGGCGAAAGTAGCCTTCTTCAAAGACGTGGGTACGAATGCCAGCCGCGGATGCTAAGTCAACCGCGGGGCGGTGAATCGGACGCCGGTCACCAAACAGCACCTGATCGGTAATGTCGTAACGTTGCCACAACGACTGGATATAAGCCGGTAGCTCGCTTAGCGGGCCGCGAAACAAATGGTTCTGGCTATGGGTGCGCTGCCAGTAGACGATATCGCCAGCGTTGAAGTTAACCTTTACCACGCGATGGCCATCGTCGGTTAGCCGACGGGCGAGACGCTGGTAAAAGGGCGAGCAGACGCCTTGGAGAAATAAGAATGCACGCTTTTGCTTCAACTTAATGACTTCCAATGAATAAGTTACGATAGCAGCGATATAGCCGCTGCTTCCATGTAAGCATATGTTTTTGAGACTTAACTTGTTCTAATTTAGCCTGCTCCAACAGGCTGACTACCGTTTCAGCATTACACAGCTGTCGAGAGCCGGGATCGACGTAGCTTGGGTATAGAAGCAGTGTTCCTGCGACTAGCGCATCCAGCGACAGCGCCCGGTTGCGTCGCGGGCAGTGCATGGCATCCTGGGTTAGCCCCCAGCCGGCATAAAACGGAAGGCCATAGGTGCATACCTGGCGTCGACGAAGTAGCGCTTCAAAACCAGTGAGCGAGCTCATGGTATGCACTGCATCAACGCGTGCTAACAATATGGTGATATCGATATGACTAGCGTCGAGATCATACAGGCGTTTGGCGTTGGTATCGAGTGCTCCGACACGGGCACCGGTAATCACGTCAGGGTGGGCTTTGTAAACGATAAAAGCATCGGGGTTGGTGTCCCGTACGGCTTTTAACAGCGCACTGTTAGTGCTTATCTCTGGCGACCCTGTGGCAATTGACGCATCGCTTTCTACCTGGCCAGGCACCAAAATAATGTGTTTGTTGGCGGGCAATTCAATGGCTGCTTTGCCCGGTACATTATATTTGGAAAGCTTCAATGCGACCAACCGTTCGCGCAATCGTTCCGCTCGCTCTAATAAGTCATCGCTGAAATCAGCGCTATTGAGCAACGTTTCTAGCTCGCTGGGCTGGCTTGGGTCGTAGTAAATGCCCTGTCGATCAATGACCAAAGAGAGTGGCTGAGTGAGGTCTACCCCCAGGCCCACGGAGCGTATAAAGCCGTCCTCCATTCGCCATAGTGCCGCTATATGGTCGCGGTGGCGGGCTTTAAAGTCATCGTTAATACGGCTAGACCACACCAGTAGGTTGGGTTTTTCAGCCTCCGTTGAGAAAGCGGCTGGCAGCTCTTTTTGATATTCAATGCGTGCCGCTGGGCCAAGAAAGTGGCCAATGAAGCGCTTCTTCCATGAAGAGAAGCCACAGGCTAACCACTCACCACGCAGGCGCTCTTGCTGACGCTTTTGGTCGGCAATCAGAGCAATCGTTTCTTCCAGCGTCGCGGCCTTGCCTGTGTAGGGGTTGGCATATCGGGTGTAACGAAGATAGGCGGCGGCAAATACCTCTTCCAAACGCCGAGAGACTCTTCTACGTGTACAGCTGAGCTGATCGTGCGTTAATCCCCATCCCGCATAGAAGGGCAGGCCAAAGCAGTGCACTTGCTTACCGGCCATCAAGGCTTCGAAACCTAACTGGCTGGTGACGACATAAACGGTTTTGACTCGGTCAAACAGTGCCCAGGGGTTAATGTTATCGCTGATGATATGGCAACGAGGGTGATCGTGAGCATCTGCTAGATGCCCCTGCTTTTTGCCTGCGATAACGTCAGGATGTACTTTAATAAAAATATCGGCATCAGGATGGTTGTTTAAAGCGCACGCTAACATTTGCCGAAAACTGTCTGCGTTAGCACCGCCATAGTGAATAGAGGCATCGCCTGCCGTTTGATCCACCACTAATACATTGTTAGTCCCAGATACAGTGTCAGTCCCAACATTGTCAGTTCCAGCAACGGGAAGCGAGTAATCAGGCGCGTGGTTGTATTTCGATAAGCGATAACGCGATAGTTGCTCAATGCAGCGCGTGGCCTGGGCAAGCTCTTCGGTGTCAAACGTGGCATGATTGAGCCAGTTTTCTAAATCACTAGGTCGAGAGGCGTCATAATAGATGCCCGTGTAATCGACGACCATGCTATGAGGCTGATAGCCTTCGACGCCTAGTCCTAAAGAACGAAGAAAGCCATCCTCAAGAGCGACATACGGTAGGCGGTGACGAGCGGCATAATGGCGAGCACCATCACTTGTGGGTTTGAGCCCCCAGCCAATCACCGCATTCGGTTTCGAGCTCAGTGGTCTAATGCGTGAAAAATGCGAGTATTCAGGCAAAAAAGAAGCAAGCGCGTTGATCTTGGTAATACCGGGAGATGTATAGCCTGCTATTAGTTTTGCCATGAAAGAGCCGAAATAGTGTCAAAAACAAGCGGAAATATAAACGCAAACAATTAAAGCGGCGAACATACGTGAAAAGGTCTAGCTTATCAATTAAGCCTAAAGTGGTCTTACGGTAAGAGGGTTCTTTGTTACATAATGATACATATCAAAAGTACAACCACGCTGAATTTCACCAACGCGCACTTTTTCCTCTATTTTGGTAAGTTGTCGGTTTATAACGCGATTGGGACAGGCTCATTGGACGCAGAGGTAGCAAACGTTAATAAGAAGGTGGTGATTGGTGCGTCTGGCTGCTGCCTGCAAAAGATCGATGTTTAGGGAATCGATGCTGAGTAAATCAATCCTTGGCTCTTTAAAAGGCCGGCTGCTGCTGGGGCTTTTGTGTGCGCTGTTGATACTGGCTGGGTTGGTATTGGGGATGGCGTGGCAGGTGGGGAAAACCATGGTGCAAGAAGCGAATATGGCCCACATGCGTTATGAAGCCGACCTGATTGCGGATGAGGTTACCCAGCAAATCGACCACCGTTTTCAAGCGTTAGAGCGACTAAGCGACGTCCTTGGAATGTCGAATGACCCTGAATGGCTTGGTTATGAGCTGAGCAAAAACGATGCGCTATTGGCGTGGTTCGATGCAATCGTTGTCAGCAATAGCAGCGGCAGAATTGTGTCTGATTGGCCAGCAGTGGCGGGGCGTGTGGGCCTCGATACAGCAGAGCTTGAATACTTTAGAATGCTCAGAGGCACGCGAAGGCCTTATGTGAGCGAGCCGTTTGTTGGTCGGGCTAGTGAAATGCCAATGGTGTTAGTCAGTGTGCCCCGGTTAGACAGCGACGGGCGGTTCGCGGGCATGATTGGCGGGGCCGTCAGTTTAAATAGCAGTGGATTATTCAAACGCCTAGCAACCATTCGATTGGGTAGTGAAGGTTATGCCGCAGTTTCAACTGCAACGGGCCAAGTATTATATCACCCGAATAGGGCGCTCATTAATAACGATAGCTTTGATGCAACGACTATCCCGCTGTTGGACTTAGCGCTCGATGGCTGGCAGGGCGATGGCGTTGGTAAGTTGCTTGATGGCCGAGTGGGTCTACAGTCCTATGCGCAGGTATGGTCGGCGAACTGGGTGGTAGGGCTTTACCTTCCTCTAAAGCAAGCTCAATTACCGCTATCTGGTTTTATCCATAAACTATGGTGGATTTGGTGCGCCGCTGCGGTCTTAATGATGCCTGTTTTATGGTGGTTGCTGGCACGTATTTTAATGCCATTAAATCTGCTGGAAACACAGATTGGTGAAGTAGGGCTTGGGCGCCGTTCTGGCGTTGATCTTGCGACCAATATGCAAGAGCTAAAACAAGTAGCCAGTACCTTTAATCGTGTTGAGAATGAGCGTCAGCTGCTAGTAGGGCACCTTCAAGAGCGTGAAGCATTTTTGGATTCGGTGCTCAATGCCTCGCCCCAAGGAATGTTTGTGGCTGACTTTGGCGGCGACATTACCTATATGAACCCCGCGTTATTAGATGTCTTGGGTATTGAACCTGATATGCCTATGGAAGCCTGGCTTGAGCAAATCCATATAGATGATCGTTCCGGCGCGAAAGATATGTGGATGCATAGCTTAAAAACCGGCAATGACTATGTGCGTCAACTGCGCTTTATACGCAGCGACAAAGAGATGCTATGGCTTGAGATTCACGCCCGTGTGGTCATGCTTTCCCAGGGGGGTAACTCGCTTGGCTTGGTGGGTGTGGTAAAAGACATTACCGAACGCCGAGAGCAGGAAGCACTTCAACGTTGGGAAGCCGAGCATGATCCATTAACTGGTCTGCTCAACCGCCGTGGTTTTGAGCGTCGTCTTGAAGAGGCCTTTGCCGACTTCCGGAAAACCAGCACGCCGTCAGCGCTGCTATTGTTCGACCTTGATCACTTCAAGCCGATTAACGATGAAGGTGGACATGCGTTAGGGGACGAAATGCTGCGCCGTACTGCCCAGGTAGTCGCGTGGGAAGTTCGTCGCAGCGACCACGTGGCACGTCAAGGTGGCGATGAATTTGGGGTGCTGCTGCCGAGCTGTACCTTAGGCCAGGCAGAACGCATTGCTGAATCGCTACGCCAAGCGGTGAGCGAAGTGTCGGTTTCCCATGAAGGCAAAGAGTACACCGTGACGTTGAGTATTGGGGTGACCAGCTTCGATGAGAACGACACTAACTATAACGTTGCACTTTCCCGAGCGGATGCCGCCAGCTACGAAGCCAAAGGGCATGGGCGAGACAGTGTGGTGGTCAAACTGCCAAAGGCATTAGACCCAATGTCGTTATTTGAATAACGGTGGCATTTGAAGTGCATTTGGCCTTTGCGTCTTCGGGTTAATCTTCTATTAAGACCCTTATTTATTCCCATCAGTCGACAAACCCCGAATGACGGTAGAATATAAGCGCCTGCTTATTCGAATGAGAGTGCTTTCGTGAACCTACTTGAGCTATTTTCCCGCACGCTGGATATCACGTTACCTGTTTTTACCATGGTGTTCGTCGGCATCGGCTTAAAGCGCCTAAAGTGGATCGACAGAGAATTTGTTTCCACAGCGTCCGCTCTCGTCTTCAAAGCAACGCTCCCCACGCTGATTTTTTTGAGTTTAATAAAAGCTGATCTAAGCGTTGCGTTAGATGTGCCGTTACTGCTGTTTTTTGCCGCCGCGACACTCGGGCAGTTCCTGATCAGTTGGCTATGGGCGAGCTATCGGGTGCCTAAGGCCGACCGCGGTATTTATGTTCAGGGCGCGTTCCGGGGTAACTGCGGCATCGTAGGGTTAGCACTGGCAGCGGGAATGTACGGCAACTACGGGCTTTCGGCCGGTAGCCTGCTGCTTGGCGTGGTGATTGTGATGTATAACGCACTTTCGGTGGTGGCTTTGGCAGCCTACCAACCTGGGCAATCTACAAATTGGCGCAGCCTTTCGAAGCATATCGTCACTAATCCACTGATTATCTCTGTGATCGCCGCGCTGCCTTTCACGGCGTTTTCGATTCCACTGCCCAGTTGGCTGATTACCTCCGGCGACTACTTCGCCTCGTTAACGTTACCGCTAGCATTGATCTGTGTCGGCGCCACGCTCTCGGTCGCCACCATGCGCAGCGGCAGCCAAATCGCATTAAGCGCCAGTAGCATGAAAATGATTGTGCTGCCGCTTATTTCCACGCTGGCAGCGTGGACGGTGGGGTTCTCTGGAGAGCAGTTGGGGTTGTTATTTCTGTTCTTCGCCAGCCCAACCGCCGCCGCCAGCTTTGTCATGGTAAAAGCAATTAACGGCAATGTAGCGCTGGCCGCCAATATCATCGCGATAACCACCTTAATGGCCAGCGTCACCGTCACCAGCGGTATCTTTGTGCTGCGCCTGCTAGGATGGATTTAACTGCGCGGTTGGCTGACACTCTCCAACACGCTATACTATGCGCCCCATAAGTCCCTGTAGCTCAGTAGGATAGAGCAGCCGCCTCCTAAGCGGCAGGTCGCAGGTTCGACTCCTGCCAGGGACGCCAACGGGGGTTCTTTGCAAGTCCTGAGAAGGCCTAAAAAGAGTATAATACTCTGATATACATTGTTTTTTAGCTCCTCGCAGTTCCTTCCAAACCCCGCTGCCAAGTGGTATACATTCCGGTATATGTCTTCATTCGGAAATACTCGGTATACCGCCATGGCGCTAACTATCCGACAAATAAACGCAACTAAGCCCGGCACGAAAATTATTACCTTCTCAGATGGCATGGGATTAGCACTTAGGATCTCAACCAACGGCAGCCGTGGATGGCGTTTGCGCTACACACGCCCTAACGGCAAACGCAACATGATCAGCCTTGGCCAACCCTAAGGTGCGCCTTGCCGAAGCAAGGGAAAAGCGGACGGATATGAGACGTTTAATATCCCAAGGCATTGACCCCGTAGAGCAAAAGCAGAGTGACAAACGCCAACGACAGTATGCAACTGAAAACACCTTTGAAGTGCTGGCCATGGAGTGGCACGCTGCCATGGTGCCGCGCTGGAAAGAGAGTTCTAAGCGTGCCAATGACAGCAGGCGCGTGCTTGAAATGTATGTGTTCCCAAAAGTAGGGAATCGGCCGATAGAAAGCATTCTGCCCCTCGAATGGCTAGGCATACTGCGCACGCTTGAAGATTTAGGGAAATTCGAACAGAGACGCCGCCTGCACGCCTTTTGTCGCGATTGTAGCGGTCAACTAATCCCGAACAGTAATTTAAGATTTTCCTCAGCCACAACGGGAGGCATGCCATCGTTAAATGAGTGAGGGCGCTGCTGGTTGTAGTAACCCATCAGATAGCCACTAACGTCTTTCCTGGCCTCAGGTAGATTTCGATATCCCAGCGCCGGTATCCACTCCGATTTCAGACTCCGGAACAGCCTTTCCATCGGCGAGTGTCCCAGCAGTTGCCACGTCGGCTCATGCTTTGTTTCATACGATAGCGCCAAAGTCTTTGGCGGAACTTGCGGCTGGCATACTGACTACCCTGGACGCCCTTCTAAGTGTCAAGTGGCAATTTGCGTCTGGTTGATCTCCCGATGACGGCTGCGCAGCACATAATAGATCTCCCGGGCAATATAGCGTTTCAGGCATCGGATGGCTTCCAATTTGGAGTGGCCCTCTCCCACCCGCCGGGCAATGTATGCCTGAGTATCGGCATCCAGGCGTAGTCGCCCGATGGCGATGATATGCAGCGCACTATTGGCGGCGCGATCGCCACCCCGGTTGAGCCGGTGCCGCTGCGTCTTACCTGACGAGGCAGGAATAGGACTAACGCCACATAGCGCCGCAAAGCTGGCTTCTGAGCCAAGGCGATCCGGATTGTCGCCTGCCGTGATCAGTAGCTGTGCGGCCGTCTCGTAGCCTACTGCCGTTCGCGACACCAACTTTGGTGCCAGCTCATCGACGATAGCCTTGATCATGACGTCCAAATCGGCAATCTCGTCGTGCAGTTCCAGGTAGCGGCGCGCGAGGGATTTCAGGGCGATGCGGTAAGCCATCGTGACATCCCGGTACCCGTTCAAATCGGGTCGCCATGCCGCCAGTGTCCGAAGCAACTGCATTCGCGTCATGTTCCTTAACAGGTCGCGCAATTCCTCTGGCGCCGAGACCACTTGAGTCTGGATCATCTGGAGGGCCACACGGCGAGCCGCGACCGCGGTTTTTCGGCAAACCTTCAGGACACGCAAGGACTCGATCATCCCGTCACGTGTCTTCGGGGTGACAGTGCGAATACCCGCATAGGCCGCATGAGCGGCATTCTCTGCATCGATTGCGTCATCCTTGCCGCGCTTGCGCCGTACAGTCTTATCGGGTGTCGTGACTTCCAAAATAGTGATGCCTGCGCGCTGTAAGTAGCGCAGCAGGCCAGCTCCATAGGTGCCGGTGCATTCGATCCCCACACGGCTGAGCTCGCCGAAGGAGCGCATCCAGGTCAGCATGGTCTTGTAGCCATGCCGGGTGGTAGGAAAGCTGGCGGTGCCAAGCACACGGTCATGGGCATCCACGACGGCGGCCACATGCAGCTCTTTGTGGGTATCAACACCGCCGATAATGACAGAGCGATCACTGGGTTGCTGACTCATGGTGGATCTCCAAGCTATTGATTCAGGATGGCTTCACCGAGTTCGATAGCCTGGACACGACAGTAATGAGACAGGCTGTCAGGCCCTTCTTGAGTCACATGCTTCGACGAGGCGAAACCTCGCCGCCAGTGCTCCCGGATCACCGACAGGTCCAAGGAAAGACACACTAGCCGGGTCGATCGGAATGTGGGTCAGGAGACCCAGGAGCCCTCACGGCACCAGGTCTTCAGAATAGGTCGATTACTATAAGTGCCGGATCAACCCAGAAACACCTGGCACCTTGTAGTCTTACTATCGGAATGGAACATAACGCTCTTTGGCTGACCACGTTGTGATCCAGCGCTTTCACAACAAGACCTGCATCCGGCCGTTTAAGCGTTGGCAAGTGCCATCGCGACTTCAGGAAAGCGAGAGGTCCAAGTGTTTCTGGGCTCAGTCCTCAGGTAGGGATTACCCTCCGGGAGACGCCATCGGAATCGCTTCTTCCCATGACCGACGAGTCGGTGAAGAATAGCTCCACCGAGTAACCCCTGATTGGTTTTGCCATACAGCACCCAGGTCTTACTTTGACCCGAGACTGGGGCATTAATTGCCTGACAGCTTGGCGGTTAAAGATGCCGCAAAGTTACGGGCCTTATCCTGGGGGATCGTCGTCACCACCCGCATGCCTCCATAGCGGCTCCGCTTGCGGATGATGCGATGGCCCAGGAACACGAAGCCGTCGTTCACATGGGTAATTTTGGTTTTCTCCATGTTCAGTGTCAGCTTGAGAGTTCCTTCCAGCATTTCCCGGCATTCTTCTCTGATCGCTTCTGCCTGAGCTTTAGTGCCCTTGCCGATAACGACGAAGTCATCGGCATAGCGGCAGTAGGCGACAGCTGGCTTCCATTGCCGGTTCTCTCGGATGGCTGAGCTTCGACCGATCTGGATACTATGGTTCCAGTACCACCGATCTTTCCGGGCCTTTTTGCCAAGGTAGCGCTGGTTCAGGTGCTGATCGAATTCATGCAACATGATGTTCGGCAGCAGCGGTGATAGAACACCGCCCTGGGGCACGCCTTCACTGGCGGCCCGAAAGAGCCCTGCATCAATCTGGCCGGCTTTGATGAATCGCCAGAGAAGATTCAGGAAGCGTCGATCCCTGATTCTGCGGCGTACAGCTTTCATCAGCAGCCGGTGGTGCACGGTATCGAAGTAGCTGGACAGGTCCCCTTCGATGACCCAGCGTCCACGCGTTACTTTATTATCCGTCAGTTGCAGTTTCACTGTGCGGATGGCGTGATGAACGCTTTGTTCCGGCCGGAACCCGTAGGAGAGCGTATGAAAGTCACTTTCCCACACGGCTCCATTGCCATTACCATGGCCCGTTGAACGATACGGTCGCGCAAGGTCGGGATACCCAGTGGCCGTTGCTTGCCGTTGGCCTTCGGGATATAGACCCTTCGGACCGGTGACGGGCTATAGGCATCGGAGAGTAAATCATTCCTGATTTGTTGAAGAATAGCCGGCAGTCTGGCCTGCGCAGTCAGCTTGACCTCCCCGTCTATCCCAGGCGTATGTGACCCTTTGGAAGATAGGGTGATCCGAGCCGCTTCTGCTAGCCAGTCAGGCTGTGCTATCAGGCGCAACAACCGATCCACTCGGCGATCGGAGTCGGCTGTTGTCCAAGTCGCTAGCTTGCGTTGCATTTCGCTGATTATCAAAGGTCTTCACCTTGTTTGGTCAGGTAGTTTGCTTGGCAAACACGTTTAAACTGCTCCCCTTTGCCATGTGATGGGCTTTCCCCATCGCGGACCACTACGGGAGCTCCGCCAGTCAATTCGGCTTCGGGGTCATGCCCCCTTGGCATCCGATATTGACTTTCCCCGGTTCACCTATCTGGACTTCAACATGCTGAGGAGGCTGCCCAATGCACTCTTTTATCCTTGCTTGCCGCAAGTTGACAGGCAGCAGCAGTCCCGCCTGTGAGGGATACTGCTGTCCCGACGTCCGACTTACCTGTTCGAACTTCTTCGTTCGACAGCGGCTGCCAGCTGAGCTGCGACTCTTTTTGAAAAGGCGGCTTACCTGAGCCTTTAAGACCAAACGCTCAACATCCACGCGGTCCCGCCGCTGGCGGTACTCGTAGTAACTGGAGCGGCTAATATCAAACGCGTTACAGACCATTTCAACAGGCATTTGCTCACTCAACTGGTCTATCAGCGCATACGATTCATGTCGTCCGACATCAAGAGAGCAGTGGTCTTTTTTAGGCTGGTTTTTTCCATCTCAAGGCGTTTGCAGCGAGCCTCAAGCTCCTGAATACGCTGCTGTTCTGGAGTTAACGCATTACCCTGTGGCGTTACCCCCTGACGCTCGTCCGCAAGCTGGTGGACCCAACGCTTTCTCTGACACCCAACGAGGTACAAGCTTGGGGATAGCTGTACCCCTGATCTAGTACCAGGCTGGCAGCTTCCTGCTTAAATTCAGGCGAAAAAGTACGTCGTTTCTTAGTCATCAGACACCTCGCTTAGGGTGGCAATATTACCACCTACGTTGGTGTCCGGTTTTATTGAACCACTACAACCTACGACTGTGAAAGGTACAAAATCTAGTATTGGCAGGACAGATGGCGTTAACCATGGCTATGGCTGCACTGGGGTTCGAAACTCGTTTCGAGAAGCTTAAGGCATTGGGTGTCCGTCCTTTTTTATTGGGGCTGATATTATTTGTCTTACTGCTCGCCGTAGGTGGCCTTGCCAGCCGCCTTCTGATGGGCTTACTGGATTCTTTGTCACTACTTTACGTACCTTCTGGCCTGTTTAATGTCCACCTGCGCCCCTTTCTGACGCTGTCGAGGGAAAATGTCAGAGTTGCCATTATCCTTCGGCCAAGCGTGTACTTGCGACATTCCTGGCAGCGAGAGAGTCAAGTTTTAGTTGCTGAATAATATCTGTGATCATGGCCAGTTCCTGTTCTAGCAGTGGCATCTTGTCCAAGTCATAGGCAGAAACGTCAATATCTGCCACATCTAGCAAGTCGCCGAAATAGGACAGCATGAATAGGGCCTTATTGTCTCGGAACTCGCAGGTAATTCCCGTGCCCTTGGCCCGAGCTCGGAACAGCTCATCGAGAGCAATAATACGCTCCATTAAACTCGGTGACAGAAGATAGCGGGCGTACTGCTGGTCAGAACCGTAGACCTCGAAACGGTCCTCGAACATTGGGTTTTCCAGCGCTACTCTGGATTTGGCCAGTGGTGATACCAGGCGGTTGCCAACCTTGCCGTAGTCGGTATCTACCACAGTATATCCAGTAAATTGGAAGGGCATGACGATGAGAAGCGCTCCGCCACCATGAACTGTGGTATTTGATTTTCTGCCGCGGCGTTTGAGCTTTAACTCACAGAACTCAAACTGGACGCCTGCGATGTTGCCACTGATGTAGTCTTCACTGCTCTTACTCGAAAAACGCGGCAAAATATCGAATGACTTGACGGCTTCTAGGTCTATACAACCATCTTTGTCGTAGGTGTGATCGCCAAAGGCTTGGAGTAGTACCGGGATAAGCTTTTGTTTGTAGTGCCGCGTGTACTGCAGCTCCGGGTAGACAACCCAGGCGCCCAGTCCGCCGACTACAAACAGGGTGTAGAGCGTAGGTTCGCCAGACACCAGCATGAAGAGGTCTAGCGCTAGCGATGGCAACCAAAGCAACCAGCCAAGGCGCCGAAACAAAGTCTTGCGACGTGTCTTGCTCGCCAGCTTTTCCAGCCTGAACTGCTCTAGTGGTTCTAGCAATGGTAAGACATCTCGTTCTATCGTCGCGCGGATGTCGTCGGATAACTCGGTCGTTATCTCAGGGTGCTGGAAGGCCGTCCCGCTGCCTAGCTGCTTGAGCGCCTCACCAGCCTGAAAAAATGTCTTCAGAATACTCATGAGCTGAGATAATGGTCAGCGTTGACCGGTGCGCGATCGGTTTTAGATGCCTCGAAGAACGGCAAGGGCTCTAAGCCCATTACCTTCGCAATCAATGTCCCCGGAAAGATCTGGATGGCATCCTTGAACCGGCGTCCCGCGGCATTGTAGCTACGTCGAGCGGCTGAGATATGCTCCTCTACATCCGCATATGCTCGCTGAGCTTCCAGCATGTTGGTGTGAGACTTAAGGTCGGGGTAGTTTTCAACCGCCACCATTAGTCCCGACAGTTTGTCTTCCAGAGCCGCCTCTAACTCGAATCTCTTCTCGGCGCCTTCGCGGTCGTTTGCCTTTGCCGCTTTTAACACTTCCGTGCGCAGTTGAGTAATGTCAGTGAGTAGTGTCTTCTCGTGCTCCATGAAGCGAGCGGCAATTTTCAAAATATTGGGGATCAGGTCGGTGCGTTTCTTCAACTGGACATCAATCCCTGAAAAAGCTTCCTGAGCCGCGTTACGTCGAGAAACAATAGCGGCATACCAAAAGTAAAGTAAAATTAAAGCAGCTATGACAGCCAAGATAACCCAATTCATTACAACGTTCCTTATAATGCGCAGTGTGGGGAAGACTGCATGGTACTACAAGTTAACTTGATTATTTGTGTGATCATCTGCCAATCGACTCTAGGAAACCGCTGAACAGTCGCTATCGATGTGGCTCGAACGCCACGTCAGCGAACATTTTCTGGCTTTCTCAGGTGCTTTCCTAGGGAAGATCTGAATAACTGCCAGTACTTTTCAACTCTCACGTGCGCTGTTGGACAATCGAAAAGTCAGACACTTTTCTCCCGTTCTTTGTCTATATTCGCCTGTTTCCCACTCATTGAGTGGAAAACAGGCGCAGTAACCCTACTCCCCCAGGTATTTCTCGCGCAATGACGGAACTTGAGAAGCGACGTCTCGTCCGGCAATCGATCCAGTTTTAAGCCGGCGAGGTGGTGCATAGACTCGATCTCATAGAGAGCATCTTCCATGGTCGGATCACTCAAGTTGTAGAACACTTGCATGCAGTGGACGCGAGGCATGACAGTCAGCGGATACGACGGCCGCCCGCTCCCGCCTTTGGGATAATAACGGACTACCTTACTTCTCCAACAGCTTCCAGGGGGTCAGCCTGTCCATCCGCTTCAGAAATATTTAGCGGCGGGTCTTTGCTTCTTATTCTGGTATTCGGCTTCGGAGAAAGTGATCTGATCCATGGCAGTGCTGAATCCTGTGCGGTTGAAGATGGCCGTATTATCACTGAAGTCAGGGGTGTTTTTAATATCATCCTTAAATTTATGATATTGAATGATTTTTTAGAATTATGCCATAATCCCCACTTCGGCCTTCCTTTGCCACCGCTTTCCATTCCGATATTAAACCTTTCTTGACTGCCCCGGCTCTGTCTGTAACAGGTATGCTCTTGGTTTGCCGTTTCTGCTGCACCTGCTAAGGACATTGCTATGCGTTTCCAACCCGTTATTGGCATTACGTCAATTGTGATGATGTCTTCGTTACTGCTGCCTACTGCGCTTCTGGCGCAGGATGCCCATATTGGCAGCGTGCGAACTGAGTTTAGATTGATTGGCCCGAACAGTACGATTGAAGTAGAGCGTTTTGATGACCCAAAAGTACAGGGGATCTCCTGTTATCTCTCCTACTCACAAGTGGGCGGGTTATCGGGTGCGGTAGGGCTGGCTGAGGAAGCTAGCGAGGCCAGCGTGGCGTGTCGGCAAACGGGAGAGGTCGTCTTCGACCCTGACGATGTAGACGAGCAAGAAGTCGTTTTTAACCAGCGCCGCTCTGCGCTATTTAAGAATATGCGTGTGGTGCGTATGCACGATGCTGAAACTGAAACCTTTGTGTACTTAACTTACAGCACCAAGCTGGTGGATGGTTCGCCAAAGAACGCGATTTCAGCGGTCCATTACGGTGGGTTTTAAGAAGGGCTAGCGGGGGTTCCCCAGCATCTGTGTCCAAAAGGTGGTATAGCGCGAATCAGCATTGCTGGCCTTGGCCATGCCCATTTCGGTGAAGGTGCCATTCATCATATTGCGGCAATGGCCGAGGCTCTCTAACCAGCCGTTTACCACGGCGGCGACAGATGTATGCCCAGCAGCAATATTTTCATCCATGGCTTACCACGTGTAGCCATGTTGATTGGCGCGTTGCTCAATTCCTGCGCCGTTAGCATCGGTATGGCTAGCGTAGTCGTTGTTGGCCATGTCGCTGGCGTGCATATCGGCAGTGGCCTCCAGCACACGCCTTGATCGCTTTTTGTATAAATCCTGCCCGTAGCCTAGCCATCATTTTCGGTGTCATCCAACCCTACCGTCCAGTTTTTAGTGTATATGGTGACTGCTCCCCGCCCTGACGGGCGAGGCTTCCAACTTCTTAGGCTGCAACCGGCGCGCGGCCGGATTTAAGCAAGCCTCCATTGGCAGGAACCGACAGTCCTTCGGCCCGTAGTTTGATAATACCCTGCTGGCGGATATTGATGGCGGCGTTTATGTCGCGGTCTCTTTCCGCATAACAGGCTGGGCACCTCCAGTTGCGCACCGACAACGGCAGGGACTCTACCTTGTGTCCGCAGCAGGAGCAGGTTTTGGAGCTGGCGAACCACTGGTCGATCTTGATCAGATATTTACCCTGCTCTTTCGCCTTGTATTCCAGTTTCTGAATCAGGCTGCACCAGCTTGCGTCTGCGATGTGCTTAGATAGCTTTCGATTCTTCAGCAGGTTTTTGACTTTTAGTGTCTCGACTACCACCGCTTGGTTTTCGTCAATAAGCTGTCGGGACAGGTTGTGCTGGAAATTAGCACGGGTATTCGCTAGACGCTCGTGCGCCTTAGCCAGTTTCAGCCGTGCCTGCGCACGGCCTTTGCTGCCCTTCTGGCAGCGCGAAAGGGCTTTCTGTTTGCGTCGCAGGTTCGACTGAGCGCGTTTCAGGAACCGAGGGTTATCAGTCTTATTCCCCTCCGAGTCGATAGCAAGATGGGTCAGCCCCATATCGACGCCCAGCACGGCATCAACGGTGTGCAATGGGGTGGGGGCTTCCATACTGTCCTCGACCAACAGCGAGGCGTAGTATTTCCCTGTGACAGTGCGTGACAGGGTGATGCTTTTAATAGCGCCTGTGATCTCGCGGTGGATACGCGCTTTGATCGGCCTCATCTTCGGCACTTTGATCCAGCTCTCACCCGCACTGACGCTCATGCAGTGGTAACTGGACTGCTTCCCGTGCTTGCGCTTGAACTTCGGGTAACGCGCTGGGAGCTTCGGGTCGAAGAAATTCTGAAAGGCTTTATCGAGGTTGATACAGGCTTGCTGCAAGGCAATCGAGTCAAAATTCTTGAGCCAATGATACTTGCGGGACTTCTTCGCCACCGCCAGCAGTGGCTTGAGGTCTTTCTTAGCGCGGAGTTTCGCGCCATGCCGCCGATACTGTGAACTGATGATATGCAGTGCCTTGTTGTACACGAACCGCGTAGCGCCGAACTGACGGTTAAGGAACTCCGCCTGCTCAGGTGTCGGGTAGATGCGTACTTTCGTGGCCTTTAACATTTCAGTGCTCATAGATAGAATACAGCTATTATAGGCTTTAAGAAGGCAATTTAAAATGGGTGTACAAGATCATCCACCACTGAACGACTACCTGAAAAAACGTCACAGCGTTACGAAGTTAGTTGTACACCTGATCTTCACCACGAAGTACCGCCGTAAGCTGTTTGACGGTTACATGATCGAGCAACTGCGTGAAGCGTTTGAGTCGGCCTGCGAGAAGCTGGAGTGTGATCTGGTTGAAATGGATGGTGAGGGTGATCACGTCCACTTGCTCGTAAGTTATCCGCCCAAGCTGGCAGTTAGTGTGCTGGTGAACAACCTGAAATCTGTATCGTCACGCCGTATACGAATACTCAACACGCACATACCACGGCAGAGTAAAAGTGGGGCGGTGTGGTCACGCTCATACTTCGCATGTAGCGCCGGAGGGGCGACCATTGAGACTCTACGCGAGTACGTTCAGAGTCAGGCCACGCCTGAGTAGAACCGCTGCGCGGTTCCCGCTTGTATCCCCGCCCGATTGGGCGAGGGTTTACGCGGGATTTTGCTAAAAATATATTTTGACGTTTTTTGTAAATGTAGATATTTTGTTAGTCATTACGGTTGATGCTGCCTATCTGAAAATGAAGAAGCTGGCTCGCTAGTGCTTTCGGAAGTACAGGCAATGGCGTTGTAGCGAGTTCGTGGGAGGCGCGGCCAGCGTTTGAGAGCACGCTCTAATGTCATGGCAAAAAGGAAAACAAGATGAGTGAGTTACCCGATATTTTGATACCTGACGCATTTATTGGCGGAGAGTGGTGCGGTGCTGACAAGCGCTTTGCGGTCACTAATCCGGCAAATGGTGAGCTATTAGCAGAAGTCCCTGACCTGGATGCTGATGGTGCACGGGCAGCAGTTGCCGCAGCAGAGGCAGCAGGACATGGCTGGAAAAAGCGTACTGCGAAAGAGCGTGCAACGCTGTTGCGCGCCTGGTTCGACGCCATCATGGCGCACCAGGAAGACCTGGCTCGGCTAATGACGTTGGAGCAGGGCAAACCACTGGCAGAGTCCCGCGGTGAAGTGGCGTATGGCGCGTCATTTGTCGAGTTTTATGCCGAAGAGACCAAGCGCATGGCCGGTGAAACTTTGCCGGGACATGGTGTCGATAAGCGCATTCTGGTGTTTCGCGAACCGATTGGCGTTGTGGCCGCCGTTACGCCCTGGAACTTCCCGCTGGCAATGATCACCCGTAAGTGCGCCCCCGCTTTAGCGGCAGGCTGTACGGTGGTTATCAAACCTGCAGAAGCAACGCCACTAACGGCGTTGGCGGTGGCGCGCTTGGCTGAGCTTGCTGGCCTGCCCGCTGGGGTGATCAATGTGGTCACTGCCAGCCAGCCTGCACCCATTGGAGAGGTGCTAACCACCGATCCGCGCGTGCGTAAGTTCTCTTTCACAGGCTCCACACCGGTGGGTAAGAAGCTGCTCGCTCAGTGTGCCGGTACGGTCAAAAAAGTATCGTTGGAGTTAGGCGGTAATGCACCTTTCATCGTGTTTGATGACGCTGACCTAGACGCCGCCGTTGAAGGAGCTGTTGCCTCTAAGTATCGCAATTCTGGCCAGACCTGCGTGTGTACCAACCGCTTCTTGGTTCAAAGCGGCGTTTACGAGGCATTTGTTGAAAAGTTTGCCAAGCGCGTGGCGCAACTGAACGTGGGCAATGGGCTAGATGAAGGCGTTATGCAAGGCCCACTGATCAATCAGGCCGCGGTTGAAAAGGTCGAGTCCCACATTGGCGATGCGTTGGAAAAGGGTGGGCGGTTGGTCTGTGGTGGCAAGCCTCACACGTTGGGCGGTACTTTCTTCGAACCCACGATTATTGCTGATGTGACCGACAATATGCGGGTTGCCCGTGAAGAGACGTTTGGTCCTTTAGCGCCTGTGTTCCGTTTCGAGACCGACGAAGAAGCCATTGCCATGGCGAATGCGACTGAGTTCGGGTTGGCAGCTTACTTCTATGCCCGTGACTACCGCAGAATTTGGCACGTAATGGAAGGGCTGGAGTACGGAATGGTTGCGGTTAACGAGGGCATTCTGTCTACCGAGCTAGCGCCCTTTGGTGGGGTGAAAGAGTCTGGGCTGGGCCGTGAAGGTTCACGTCATGGGCTTGATGAGTTTACTGAGTTGAAATACGTCTGTGTTGGCGGCCTATAAGCGATTTTCACTAATTAACTGAGGAATGCAGTAAATGAAGATGAGCAATGCACAGCTGAATGAGCTTAAACAGAAATATGTCGCTAATGGTGCCGCCAGCCCTGCAACGCAATTTGCGGACCGTGCTGAAAACGCGATTATCTGGGATGCGGATGGTAACCGTATTATTGATTTCGCGGGTGGTATTGGCGTGCTTAATATCGGCCATTGCCATCCCAAAGTCGTCGAAGCGGTTAGGGAGCAGTTGGGCCGGGTGATGCACACTTGCCAAACCGTTATTCCTTACGAAGGCTACGTGAAAGTCGCTGAAAAACTCAGTCAGCTCACGCCTGTGCGCGGCCATGGCAAAGTCATGCTGGTTAACTCCGGGGCTGAAGCGCTAGAGAATGCCGTTAAGATTGCGCGTGCCGCCACCGGCAAGAATAACGTGATCTGCTTCGATGGCGGCTACCATGGCCGTACCTTTATGACCATGGCAATGAACGGCAAAGTGGTGCCTTACTCGGCTGATTTCGGCAGCATGCCTGGGAATGTTTTCCGTGCGCCTTACCCCGTTCCGTTCCACGGGGTAAGCGAAGAAGACGCCATCCGCGGTCTTAAAATGACGCTGAAGACCGATGCCAACCCAAGAGATACCGCGGCTATCGTGATCGAGCCTGTGTTGGGTGAAGGTGGGTTCTATCCTGCACCGGCCAGTTTCCTTAAAGCGGTACGTGAAATTTGCGACGAGCACGGCATGCTGATGATCGTCGATGAAGTTCAGTCTGGCTTTGGCCGTACCGGCAAGCTGTTTGCCATTGAACACAGTGGTGTTGAGCCTGACCTCATGACCATGGCTAAGAGTATGGCCGGTGGCATGCCGATTTCAGCCGTCGTGGGAACGGCTGAGCATATGGATGCGTGTGGCCCTAACTCGCTGGGTGGCACCTATTCAGGCAGTCCGGTTTCTTGTGCGGCTGTGTTAGCGGTGCTTGAAGTATTCGAAGAAGAAAAGATTCTTGAGAAGAGCCAAGCCTTAGGAGAAGTGCTGGGGCAGCGCTTTACCCAGTGGCAGCAGCGCTTTGCTTGTGTCGAAAACGTGCGTCACTTAGGTTCGATGGCGGCATTGGATCTTGTTGCCGCTGATCAAACCCCCGACCCAGAGCTTGCAGCGGCCATGTGCAAACGTGCCCGGGAGAAGGGGCTTATCCTGCTGTCGTGTGGGCTTTACGGTAATACGCTCCGCTTCTTGATGCCGGTCACTATTGAAGACAGCATCCTTGAAGAAGGATTGGCGATTGTTGAAGAATTGCTCGAAGAGCTTACAGCGTAATATCTAGCGTCTCATTGGTTAGTTAAGCGCCAATAGAAGCGTTTGTAGAGAGCGCTGATAAGAGTATTGATCAAGATGCGCGTCAAACCTCGTACTTCTAGTGCGAGGAAGGAAAG
>NZ_JABUZD010000083.1:0-51722 GCF_014897875.1 Halomonas sp. 3A7M | reverse complement strand
CCCGCTGAGCCTCTTCTCTGGCTTGAGCTGCTACTTCTTGCTGTTCGGCTAGACGTTGCGCTTCTTCTTCTCGTCGCTGTGCCTCGGCTTCGGCCTGAGCTTGAGCTTCTTGCAGCTCGCGAGCTTGCTCTTCTGCTCGTGCTTGAGCTTGAGCTTCTTCTCTCGCAGCGGCCTCGTCTGCCTGCTGCTGCAATGCTTCTTGCTCACTTGCATCAGGCTCTGGTGCTGGCTCAGCCTCATCGGGGTCGGTTGAACTATTGAGAGCTGCTTGTTGATCCGTTGTTTGCTGTGCTTGGTCAGTGAATGTTTCAGTACTGACGAAGGTCGCTTGCACAATAGAGGACGAGTCTGGCTCTGCCGTAGAACTTGGCAGACTAACCAAACTAAAAAGCACAACTAATAGATGCACCGCAACCGCCAGGACAGTAGGCCAAGTATAGCCAACATCCTGTGGGTCACGGGGTGGTTTGATTGCCATTTGCGCGCTACGTTTAACCATCTTGTGGCGGCTCAGATAACAGACCTACATTAGCGACACCCGAGCGTTGCAGCGTGCTCATCAATACGACTATTTGTCCGTACGCAACGTTGCGATCGCCGCGAACCATGACAGGTGTTTCAGGTCGTCGCTGTAATATCGCTGTTACTCGCTCTGCCATTTGCTCAAGAGAAACAGCCGTTGAGTCTTCGCCAAGCGTGATGAAATAGCCTCCATCCTGATCGACAGAGATAATAATCGGATCGCTATCGTCTTGGCTTTCGATAGGCTCTGATGTGACTTGAGGTAGATCGACTTGCACCCCTTGAGTGAGCATTGGTGCGGTGATCATAAAGATCACCAGCAAGACCAGCATGACGTCAATAAAGGGGACTACGTTGATTTCAGCCATCGGCTTTTTATTGCCGCTGCGATTAAACGGGCCTTGCATAGCGTACTCCCTTAGCTAGCGCTGGACTTACTTTCACGACCTTGCAAATTACGGTGCAAGATAGCGTGAAATTCCTCGGCAAAGTCTTCATATTTGCCCAACAAACGAGCGGCATCATTCGATAGACGGTTATAGAAAATTACCGCGGGAATAGCTGCAAACAGGCCCATAGCCGTTGCAATTAACGCTTCAGCAATCCAAGGCGCAACGGTTGCCAATGTAGCTTGCTGGGTCATAGAAAGGGATTGAAATGAACCCATAATCCCCCAAACCGTTCCGAACAAGCCAATGTAAGGGCTCGCGGATGCTACCGTTGCGAGAAATACAAGATGCTGCGTTAGGCGGTCTTCTTCCCGAGACCAGGCGACTCGCATACTCCGCTGCACACCTTCTAAGATTGTGTCGGGGTTGCGTGTTTTTGGCATTAAACGATTAAATTCGCGAAAGCCCGCCTGGAAAATATGCTCTGCTCCATAGCGTGGGTCGTCAGCAGGAATTTCTCGGTATAACTCGTTTAAATCGACACCCGACCAAAAAGATTCTTCAAATTGGTTGTATTCCTGTTTTGCCCTGCGTAGGGCAATGCTGCGTTGGAAAATAACCACCCATGAGAGGATTGACCCCACCACCAGCAGTAACATCACCAGCTGAACAACCGTGCTGGCACTCATTATCAAGTGGGGGATGGACATGGTGTTATCGTTCACAGTTACCCTCATCAAGCTATTAATGTCGGAATTTCCGAACAGTGGTGGTATATAAAGGCCATGAAGTACGCACGCTACATCGTGCTATCTACTCCATAGGTTTACACATATCACAGATTTATGCGTGTTCTCGGTGTTCGCCTTAAACGAATCAACCCAGCACCTGCAATGTTTTTGGCCATGCTTTTGGCCGCATCTTATGCGCGCATAAGCAGGCTATCTCGACTGTAGCAGCGCATAAGAGTTCCTCATCTCGCTGCACTTGCTGCAAAAAAGTCATCCGGCATCGACCAACATTCTCAATATTTGTACTGACAATAAGTGAGTCATCCAAGCGTGCCGGCTTGCTGTAGTGACAGGCCAAGCGATATACCACTAGCTGGGTGCCATCGTCTAGCAAAGTTTGCTGATTAAGGCCTAGCGTACGTAACCATTCGCTGCGGGCGCGCTCCATAAACTTCAAGTAGTTAACGTAGTAGACAATTCCACCGGCGTCAGTATCTTCCATATAGACGCGCACCGGCATCGTGAACCCATTATTCATGGGCGCCGCTCTCCTTCTGGATCAATAGCATGTTCGTGAGGCGTTTTGTTGAAGTGTAGCCACGCTTGTCGCGTCACTACGCGCCCCCTTGGCGTGCGCATCATTAATCCTTGCTGAATTAAATAAGGTTCAATGACATCTTCAATGGTACCGCGTTCTTCACTAATAGCGGCTGAGATTGAGTCAATCCCAACAGGTCCGCCATCAAATTTATCGATCATTGCCAACAAGAGCCGCCGGTCCATATGATCCAGCCCATGGTGATCGACATTTAGCATGTTGAGTGCCGCATCGGCGAGAGTAACATCAACAATGCCATTGCCCTTTATTTCTGCATAGTCACGTACGCGACGCAGCAGCCTATTGGCAATACGCGGGGTGCCTCTGGAGCGCTTGGCAACCTCCACAGCACCTTCATGGCTCGTTTCAACACCTAGCAAGCGGGCTGAGCGAGTGACAATCTCAGTCAGCTCTTCAAGGTTGTAAAACTCCAAGCGTTGCACAATGCCAAAGCGATCACGTAATGGAGAGGTTAGTAAGCCTGCGCGCGTTGTCGCACCTACCAAGGTAAAGCGAGGCAAATCTAGTTTGATTGAGCGGGCAGCGGGCCCTTCACCGATCATAATATCCAGCTGGAAATCTTCCATTGCCGGATAAAGCACCTCTTCTACCACGGGGGACAGCCGGTGAATTTCATCAATAAACAGCACGTCACCTGGCTCAAGGTTCGTCAGCATGGCGGCTAAATCACCTGCACGCTCAAGCACTGGGCCAGAAGTTGACTTCAGCCCTACCCCCATCTCGGTAGCAATAATATTCGCAAGCGTTGTTTTACCAAGCCCAGGGGGCCCAAATACCAAGGTATGATCTAGGCTTTCCTGACGTAGCTTTGCGGCTCCCATGAAAATTTCAAGCTGCTCGCGTACTCGCGGTTGCCCAATATAATCCTTTAAATGTTTGGGACGAATAGCATGATCAATACGCCCTTCCCCTTGTTCGGGCTCAGCCGCGATTAATCGGTCATGTTCTAACATAAAGTGCGCACTATCAGTCGTTCCATGAAATAACCCACGTTGTTACCCAGTCATGCGTTTTGTCAGCGCGGCTTTAATAATCGTCTCTGTTGACTGCTTGGGATTAATGTCAGCCAGCATTTTTGAGGCTTCAGTAAGCTTATAGCCCAAGCTCACCAAGGCAGCTTCCGCATCTGCTAACGAGTCACGGGGAGCAGGCTCTCCATTCGCCGCTTCTAACGCGAGGGGCGCATCCGCCGCGTTCTCCCATTCAGGGAAACGGTCACGCATTTCAATAATTAACCGCTCGGCAGTTTTTTTACCAACGCCCGGAAGCTTCGTCAGTGCTTTACTATCGTCGTCACGGACGCAGCGCATAAAGGCGGCTTCATCCATTCCGGAAAGGATGGCTAGTGCAAGCTTTGGCCCTACGCCGTTGACTTTGATTAGGGCGCGAAACAGTGCACGCTCTTGTTCACGGCCAAAGCCGTAAAGCAAATGGGCATCATCACGAATTGTAAGATGCGTATACATGGATACGCTCTCTCCTACGGCTGGAAGTGCCACTAGGGTGTTCATAGAGGCTTCAAGCTCGTAACCGACACCATGCACATCAACCACAATCCAAGGGGGGTGCTTTTCTAACAAAAAGCCATTAATACGACCGATCATAGGTATGCTCGCAATAATAAAAAGCAGTCATTTACTATAAAGACACTCTGTACAAATGACCAGTAAGCAACTAAAGCCGCCACCGCCCTGTGCTGCGCCGACGACTGCCCTTAGCGGGTGTGGCAAGTAAGCCATGTCCTGCATACGCATGGGTAAGCGCGATAGCTAGCGCATCCGCGGCGTCCGCCTGTGGCGTTGAAGAGAGCTGCAGAATAGCGGTGACCATATGCTGCACCTGGCTTTTCTCCGCGCCTCCCTGGCCCGTAACGGCTTGTTTGATCTGCCTTGCTGCGTATTCTGCAATGTTCAGACCGTGATTCGCGATGCAGACGAGAGCCGTGCCCCGTGCTTGGCCAAGCTTCAGTGCTGAATCGGGATTTTTAGCCATAAAGACTCGCTCAACGGCGACGGCATCGGGCCGATGCAGCCCCACTACTTCGCTTAAACCTGCATAAATTTGCGCCAAACGCTGCTCTAAAGGGCCATCGGTCGTTCTAATGCAGCCACTGGCGACATAATGAGGCTTAACACCTATTAAATCGATGACCCCATAGCCCGTGATACGCGAACCAGGGTCGATACCCAAAATCCTAATCGCGGGAGCGGGCTGTTTTTCATCCATGGCAGCTGTCCTATTGGTAGCGAGCGGTTCAAACAAAAACACCGACGCCTAAACGTCGGTGCTGAACTACTAGTTGGCGAACTTCTCGTTGCTGAGCTACAAAGCAGAGCTGAGCGATTATTCGCTGGCGGTCTCTGCTTTCGCTTTTTGGCGCAGACGGATGTTCAAGTCTTTCAACTGATCCGCGCTGACTTCACCTGGTGCATCAGTCAGTAAACAGCCGGCGCTTTGGGTTTTCGGGAAGGCAATCACTTCACGAATTGTCTTAGCTCCAGCCATCAGCATCACTAAACGATCTAAACCGAACGCTAGGCCGCCATGGGGAGGCGCGCCGTATTGCAACGCATCCAGCAGGAAGCCAAACTTCTCTTGCGCTTCCTCTTGGCCAATGCCCAAAATTTCAAACACAGTGCTTTGCATGGTTTGATCGTGAATACGAATGGAACCACCACCAAGCTCGGTTCCGTTAAGCACCATGTCGTAGGCACGCGACAAGGCTTTTGCTGGGTCAGCTTTAAGCGCTTCTGGCGAGCAAGAAGGTGCAGTAAACGGGTGATGTAACGGGCTGAGGCGACCGTTGTCGTCCGCTTCAAACATCGGGAAATCGACAACCCATAACGGTGCCCACGCCTGGGTGTAAAGCTCAAGGTCGGCACCTAACTTGACGCGTAATGCACCAATGGCTTCATTGACGATGCGCGTTTTATCCGCACCAAAGAAAATGATATCGCCATCTTCAGCGCCTACGCGATCAAGCAGCTCTTCAACCACATTTTCCATGAACTTAACAATGGGTGATTGAAGACCTTCAAGCCCTTTGGCACGCTCATTGACCTTAATCCACGCAAGCCCTTTGGCACCGTAAATACCAACGAACTTAGTATATTCGTCGATTTCTTTACGAGACAATTTGGCGCCACCTGGCACTTTCAATGCTGCTACGCGGCCGTCTTCCGCACTTGCAGGGCCCGAGAAGACCTTGAAATCAACCTGCTGCATCAGGTCATCAACATCGGTCAATTCTAACGGAATGCGCAGATCAGGCTTATCAGAGCCAAAGCGATCCATTGCTTCCTGCCAGGTCATGCGTGGGAACTCAGGCAGCTCAACGCTCAGCACTTCCTGGAAGAGTTGACGAATCATGGCTTCGGTAATGCCCATGATATCGTCTTCTTCCACAAAAGAGGCTTCGATATCGATTTGCGTGAATTCAGGCTGGCGATCAGCCCGCAGATCTTCATCACGGAAGCATTTAGCAATCTGGTAGTAGCGATCGAAACCGGCCACCATTAACAGCTGCTTAAACAACTGTGGCGACTGCGGTAGTGCAAAGAAGCTGCCTGCATGTGTCCGGCTAGGAACGAGGTAGTCGCGGGCACCTTCAGGTGTTGCGCGAGTCAATACCGGCGTCTCGATATCCAGGAAGCCTTGGTTTTCCAAGTAAGCGCGGACGTTGTGAGAAATACGCGAACGCAAGCGCAGCTTCTCAATCATATCCGGGCGTCGAAGGTCGATATAGCGATGCTTTAAGCGAACTTCCTCGCCTACTTTGTTGTGCTCATCCAACTGAAAAGGTGGTGTGGCAGCTGTGTTGAGCACCTCCACCTCTTTAGCTAATACCTCAATCATGCCCGTTGGCATGTTAGGATTTTGCGTTCCTTCAGGGCGCAGCCGGACACGGCCAATAATACGAAGCACGTACTCACTGCGAGCACGGTCAGCATTAGCAAATGCCTCGGCGGTATCTGGGTCGACAACGAACTGAGCGATGCCATCGCGATCGCGCATATCCAGAAAGATGACCCCACCATGATCACGGCGGCGATGTACCCAACCGCAGACAGTGACCGTTTGTTCCACCAAAGTTTCGTTAAGCTGGCCGCAATAATGGCTGCGCATGTCTAATCCTGTTCTGTTACGTGGCAATGAGATTGTCGTGGGCCGTTGTGACCCTGACAACCGCGGCTAAGCCGCGGCGCCCTTTTTCGTTGATGCGCTACTGGTATCGCTTGTGGCACCAGTGCTAGAAGTAGATTGGCCTTCTGCTGCCAAGTTTTTCTTACTTCCTGTTTTAAAATCGGTTTCATACCAACCGCCGCCAGCAAGGCGGAAACCAGCCGCCGAGACCAAACGCTCAAGACTGGCTCGCTGGCACGCGGGGCAATCCTTCAGCGGATCCGCACTGATTTTCTGCAATTTTTCCATGCGATGACCGCAGGCCTTGCACTCGTACTCATAGATGGGCATGTTGATAACTCCTGAAAAGCTCAACTCCGACAGGCTAAGTTTGTATAAACTAGTGGCAAAACAACGCTTGCCAGGCAAAGAATATGTGGCCTGCTGGGATAAATTCCAAGACTGCGGTTGATAGAGCGACACATTATACCCTTTTGTGCCCCCTGCTGAGCAAGGCCAAGTGCCTTTCGGCAGATAATGGAGAAAAGAAAAATGCCCAATGCGGTAATGCTGGATGCCGAGAGCTTAGGCGCGGATATCGATCTAACAGCAATTCGAGACCTTGTTAGTCATTTAGAGGTGTACCAGCAAAGCACTGCCGAACAGGCAAGTGAGCGCTTGTCGGATGCGGACATAGCGATCGTCAACAAGGTTGTACTGAACGCAGAAACACTATCAGCCTTACCTAAACTCAAGCTTATATGTGTGCTGGCGACAGGGCTTAACAATATTGATCTCGACACAGCTAAAGCCCAAAACATTCTTGTAAAGAACGTCTCCGCCTACGGAACAGCAAGCGTTTCTCAGCATACATTACTGCTTATGCTGGCATTAGCAAACCGTTTGCCTCGCTATCAAGCTGACATCGCACAAGGCGAATGGCAGCGCAGCGATTTCTTTTGCTTACAAGCTCACTCGACGCTGCAGCTTTCCAATAAGCATCTGGTGATGGTGGGGCAAGGTGAGCTTGGCTCAGAAGTGGCACGTTTAGCTGAAGCATTTGGAATGAAGGTTACATTTGCTGCTCGCCCTGGCAATGAATCAAACGATAAACGGCCCTCTCTCGACGATTTATTACCGACGGCAGATATTATTAGCTTGCATTGCCCGCTTAACGAAACAACCAAGCACCTTATTAATCGCACACGCTTGGCAAACGCAAAGTCATCACTGCTATTAGTCAACTGTGCCCGGGGCGGCATCATCGATGAAGAAGCGGCACTTGAGGCGCTTCGTGCTGGCAAGATTGGAGGGTTAGCAGTTGATGTGCTGCCCACTGAGCCGCCGAAAGACGGACACCCTTTATTAACAGCATTAGCAGAAGGCGAGGCACTTAATTTGATAGTGACCCCTCACAATGCCTGGATCACGCCTGAGGCTCGCCAGAACATTGTGGCGCTCACTGCTGATAATATTAAGCAATGGCAAACTGAGGCGAACGTATTAAGCACTGATTAATAGGTCGCAAAATGATCGGGAGCGCGGTGGCCATCCAGCACTTCAATAGTGACATGGGTTACCTGCGCTCCTTCGGGCCCCTGCCATAACCATTCAGTTAGCGTAGATACGGCAGTGGAATTGCCACATAGCAACACCTCTACCCGCCCATCAGGTAAGTTTTTGGCGTAGCCCGTTAGCCCTCGCTGAAGCGCTTGTTCCTGTGTTGAACGCCGAAACCATACTCCCTGCACTTTTCCTGTTACATAGGCACGTACACAACAAGTAGGCATAAACTGTCCTCTCAGTGTTTATACAATAGCGTTTATAGACTTCAGCCTGATAAATCGACAGGCTGAAATCTGTTGATATTCGCTCTTTCTACCCACCTTTTTTAAACCAATTCTTGTCTTACACTAACTCTCGCTTCACCAGCACTGCACTATTACGTGGCACCAATGGCCGCCCACGCCGAAGTAGCAAGGAGCGAGTAAAAGCGGCGCCAAATAGTAGGATTAATGAACTGTAATATACCCATAACAAAATCATCACAACAGACCCCGCTGCACCATAGGTCGACGCTGTGGCGGTATATGCTAAATAAATAGCAATAACGCTGCGCCCAATTGTAAACAACACAGCAGTTACTATCGCGCCAATCAGCACATCTTGCCAACGGAGAACAACATCCGGCAACACTTTGAAAATAGTAGCGAATAACAATGCCACCATCGCCAGTGAGATTAATGACTCAAGCGATGTCGTTAATAAACTGGCATAGGGTAATAAATTACCGGCTCCGTGGAGCATCCCTCGCAAGACAACCCCCAGCACTAACGATACGAGTAGAATGAAGCCAATAGACAACACGACGGTTAAGGAAAGCAAACGATTTTTTATAAAGATAAGAGCACTGTTGGAGGTGGGTTTTGCAGTGACGCCCCAAATGGTATTGAGCGAAAATTGCATTTGCGCAAACACGGTTGTGGCACCCACTAACAAGGCTACAAAGCCAAGCACTGTTGGTAAGATACCTGACTCTTCGATACGTGACTGAGCAACAGCCTGCTCAATCGCAAGTGCTGCATCAGCGCCTAACGTGTCCTGAAGCTGAGCAACTATTTGACCTTGAGCGGCATCTTCACCCAGCACCACGCCAATCACTGTTACCGCGATAATCACGGTAGGCGCCAAGGAGAAGAGTGTGTAGAACGCTAATGATCCGGCATAGCTGAAGGCATTTCGTTCAAGCCATAACGCCGTCGCATCTTGAACCACGTTCCACCAAAAAGTGATCGTTTTTTTCAGCATATTCATTCCCTTAACAAAAGAGTGTCCCTATCAAGCACTAGCGCAAGATACATCTAACAATCATACCGAACTAAAACGTTGAGCGCAGGCGGAGGCGCATTGCGCACCTTAACTGCCCACTTCATAATGGCTCTCTTTTCTCTGCTACTTTCTCACCCACGACCAAGGAAGCGTTATGAATTCGGATGCTGTTAACTCTACTACGGCTTACGACTTTGATTGCTTGGTGTTTATTGGTCGTTTTCAGCCTCCCCACCTTGGCCACCTTGCCATTATCCGAGAGGCGTTAAAACAGGCACGCCAAGTCATTGTATTAGTGGGCTCTGCTTGGCAGGCACGCTCTTTACGCAACCCGTGGACGTTCGATGAGCGACAGGCAATGATTCGTTCTGGGTTTGATGATCAAGACAATCAACGCCTGGAAATCACGCCACTACTTGATGCGCTTTATAACGATGATGTGTGGGTACGTGATGTGCAACGCAAAGTGCGTGATTTGACGTCCCCTGCCAACGCTCGCTTACCCCGTATTGGTTTGATTGGCGCGAGCAGAGGACAATCAAGCTACTATTTATCGCTTTTCCCCCAATGGGAGTCCATCAGTGTGCCACTCGTTGAAGGTATTTCAGCGAGTCAAATACGTGAGCGGTTGTTTCGCTCACCGGGTTCTACCGATGACTATTTGAGCACAGGCGCCTACCACGACTTACCACCAGAAGTCGTCAAAAGCGTTGACAAGTTTTGCAAAGGTACTGCCTACCACGGCCTACTGGAAGAGCAGCAGCTACTCGATCAATACAAACAAGCTTGGGCACAAGCCCCCTATCCGCCCATTTTTGTGACTGTTAATGCAGTTGTCGTCCAATCAGGCCATATTTTGTTGGTAAAGCGAATGGCTGCACCGGGTAAAGGACTTCTGGCATTACCCGGAGGCTTCATCAACCCTCATGAGCGCTTACTAGATGCTTGCTTAAGGGAGCTCCGTGAACGTTTAAGGCTTAAAGTGCCCGAACCCGTTTTAAAGGGCTCGCTACGTGGACAGCGCTTGTTTGATGAACCTCATCGCAGTTGGCGTGGACGAACGTTAGCAGAAGCCTTCTATTTTGCTCTTAGACCTGAGCAGCAGTTGCCCCGTTTAAAGCCAGTCAAGGGCGGCGATCATGCTCGCTGGGTCGCCCTTGCTGACCTAGAACCTGAAAGCTTGTTTGAAGATCACTTCTTTATTATTCAAAATTTTCTTGGATTACCGGCAGATTTAGGCACATTTTAAAATCTAAGGCTTTTTTCTAGTCGCTCTGCAGGCTAAGCCTGCAGAAAATCGCGTGGCAATTTCATCATTTGACGCCAGAGACGCTCAACGCCGGGTTTATGGACTAATGAACAACGGTAAAGTCTAATTTCTAGAGGGATATCCCAATTTTCATCGCCAGCTCTTACTAATTTGCCGGTTTTGAGCTCTTCACGAATGCAAAAATCAGGAATCCAAGCAACCCCCACTCCTTGAAGCACCATGCCTTTTAATCCTTCCGCCATGGCCGTTTCATAAACCGTGCGCAGCTTCAGTCGTAATGGGTCGTTTTTAAGCAGCATGCGTACACTTCGCCCCAGAAAAGCACCCTGCGTATAGGCTAAATAGGGAATTGAGCTGTCATTTTGAATCGAGAAAAGCGGCTTGCCGTCTTCATCTGGGAGTGAAACCGGCAACATTTTTACTTGGCCGATCGAGAAAGAAGGAAAGACTTCTGCGTCCAGCTGCATAGTGGCAAAGGGGTCATAATATGCCAGCATCAGATCACAGTTACCTTCGCGCAGAACATGGATAGCCTCCCCAACGTTCATGGCGACCAATCGTGTAGGCAGTTCACCCAAGCCTTTTTGTAAACGAGAAATCCAAGGTGGGAAAAAGCTTAATGCCAGCGAGTGTGCCGCGACGATATCAAGCGCTTCATTCGCAATAGAAACTCCCCGGAGATGGCTTAATGACTCGTTCAATTGCTCCACTAGGTTGCGTGCGGTGATCAAAAACAATTGGCCCTCTGAGGTCAGGCCAATCGGTGTTGTCGAACGATCTACTAAGATGACCCCTACCGCTTGCTCTAGCGCACGAATACGGCGACTGAATGCAGGCTGAGTAACATGGCGCTGCCTTGCAGATGCCGAAAAACTTCGTGTATTGGCTAATGCAACGAAATCCTCGAGCCATTTTGTTTCTAAATTCACCCAAAACTCCTTTTGCCTAATCGTTGTTAGCGGCGTGCAGGGTTATTATTGATTACTGAATAGGTGCAGTTAAATATGCCGCACGAGAAACTACTTTCTTCCACATTGGGCGCTGGCTAATTTCGTCAATTGTAACGCGTCGGCACTGAGCAAAATCTTGCTCTAACATGGCATGTACTTTACTAGCAAATGCGGCACTGGGTATGAAAGCCGTTATTTCAAAGTTGAGCCTAAAAGATCGATTATCCAGGTTTATTGTGCCGACAGTTGCTGCGTTGCTGTCAATAAGCATGACCTTTTGGTGTAAAAAACCAGGAAGATAACGGTATATTTTTACACCTGCTCTTAACATATCAGGCAGAAATGAAAATGCAGATAGAAACACCAATAAATGATCGGGGCGCTCGGGAATCATAACCCGTACATCTACGCCCCGCATTGCTGCTAACCTAAGCGCATCCTGTACTCCTTGATCTGGCACGAAGTACGGGCTGGTTACCCAGAGCCTTTCATTAGCACTATGAATTAACTGTTGGATTAAAAGGCTAGCCGTGTCCTGTTTATCGGCCGGGCCGGAGGGCACGATAACCACATGATGATCATCTTGCGGATGACTCTCGGCATGCCAGTTTAAGGTAATGACTTCCCCTGTTGCCCAGTGCCAATCTTCCCAAAAAGCTTCCTGTAAACCCAGCACACACGGGCCACCAAGCGCTAAATGGGTATCACGCCAGGGGCCATGCCGTGGATTTTGCCCAAGGTATTCTACACCAACATTAAAACCACCTACCCAGCCCTGCTTACCATCTACGACGGCTATTTTACGATGGTTGCGAAAATTAAGCTGAAAGCGATGTTTGAAGCCACGAGAAGAACGAAATGCTTTTACTTCGATGCCTTCTTTGATCATCTCATTTAAAAAGCCATCGTTTAGTTTCCGGCTACCCACTTCATCGTATAGAAAATAAACACGCACACCCCGCTGTGCAGCTTTAATCAAATGATGCTGCAATCGCTTGCCTAAAGTATCGTTACGTACAATGAAAAACTGCAGCAGAAGATAGTCTTTTGCCTGATCAATACCCTCAAAAAGGCTTGTGAAAGTGGCTTCACCATCGATCAACAAGTCGGCACTATTACCTTTAGTCAACGGCATCATTGCCAGCTGCTCCACTGCCTGAATATCAGTGCTAGTCGGCGATGAAAGGTGCGGCTTAATGTTATGGCGATAACGTACCAACACTCGACGTAATACGTTATCTCGTTCCCCTCTTGCTGTTACATAGCCATAGAAACGCGGGCGTCCGAAAAACCAATACGCAGGCAGCGCAACATATGGAAACGTTAATAGTGAAATAATCCAAGCAATAGCCCCCTGGGATGTTCTGCTCGACATAAGCGCCATAACTGCTGACACGATACCCAATAGGTGTATCAACATAATGCTGGTCCCTAGCAACCATGAGGTCATTGCCTGTTCCTCGCTATCAAGTGAGCTGTTGATCAGATTATTGCACTGCTAATGCACAAAAGCCCCGCGAGAGACGGGGCTTATTGTCACTGACTGCCATCAGTATGCTACGCCTTTTGAGCGATGATCTCCTTCCATTTGGCCGGTCCTGTCTGGTGGACAGATGTTCCTAGGCTATCGACAGCGACCGTGACCGGCATATCTTCAACTTCAAATTCGTAGATGGCTTCCATTCCTAGATCTTCAAAACCAACAACCCGTGACTTCTTAATTGCCTGGGCAACAAGGTAGGCAGAGCCGCCAACAGCCATCAAATAAACCGCCTGGTTATCGCGAATAGCATCAATGGCGACCTGACCACGTTCCGCTTTACCAACCATGCCAAGCAAGCCGGTCTCTTCAAGCATGGTGCGGGTGAATTTGTCCATTCGAGTCGCGGTGGTCGGACCCGCGGGGCCAACGACTTCGTCACCTACCGGATCAACAGGACCCACGTAGTAAATAAAGCGGCCTTTCATATCAACTGGTAATGGCTCGCCTTTGGCAATCATGTCCACCATGCGCTTATGCGCCGCGTCACGGCCGGTTAATAGCTTACCGTTTAACAGCAGCGTATCACCCGGCTGCCACGTTTTGACTTCTTCGGGAGTGACGCTATCCAGGTTAACGCGCTTGACGTTATCGCCTGCTTCGCGGGTGATTTCTGGCCAGTCTTCAAGCTTAGGAGCAGGAAGCGCCACGGGGCCACTGCCATCAAGCGTGAAATGCGCGTGACGCGTGGCTGCACAGTTGGGAATGATTGCCACAGGCTTATTGGCCGCATGGGTTGGATAGTCTTTAACTTTAATATCCAGCACCGTGGTTAACCCACCTAAGCCTTGAGCACCAATACCGCTCTTATTCACTTTATCGAACAGTTCCAGACGCAACTCTTCAGCGCGGTTGCTAGGCCCACGGGCCTGCAGCTCTTGAATATCGATAGGGTCGAGTAGCGCTTCTTTGGCAATCATCATCGCCTTTTCAGCGGTACCACCGATACCAATTCCCAACATACCCGGTGGACACCAGCCTGCACCCATTTTAGGTAACTGCTCCATCACCCAGTCCACAACACTATCGGATGGGTTTAGCATCGCAAACTTAGATTTAGCTTCGCTACCACCGCCCTTCGCGGCGACGTGGATATCGACCTTATCGCCAGGCACAAGCGAATGGTGAATAATCGCGGGGGTATTGTCTTTGGTATTGGCTCGCTTACCGTCGGGATCAGCAAGAACAGAAGCACGCAGCACGTTATCAGGCAACTGATACGCGCGGCGCACACCTTCGTTAATCATGTCATCGAGGCTTAGCTCGGCGTCCCAGGTGACGTTCATACCCACGTGAACGAACACCGTCACAATGCCCGTATCCTGGCAAATTGGACGATGTCCCGTAGCACACATTCTTGAGTTAATTAAGATTTGTGCAATCGCGTCTTTCGCCGCGGGGTTCTCTTCACGCTCGTAAGCGGCTGACATTGCATCAATGAAATCTTTAGGATGGTAGTAAGAGATGTACTGTAGAGCATCGGCAACGCTCTGAATGACGTCGTCCTGGCGAATCACGGTCATGGACAAACAGCTCCTCGGTTATCGTCTTGGCTGCGGCCTTTTTAATGGCCGTCTAGATGTACCGGTAGTATACCGTATTGGTCTTATATGCGGCAGCCACAACCACGGCTAACCTACATCTGATAACTAGGGCATTGGTCTGATTTTCATCAGCGCATACAAGATAACGGTATAAATTATGGAGATTGGCACGTTGGGCATAAATATAAACGGCGAGAGCCAACCATTATGCGTTCGATTACTGAGCCGCAGCGGTGGCAGGAAAGGCCAGCCCGTTCAAACACACTAAAGCGCCATTGTCGGCGTGGCTCACCGGAGGCAATGGCTTGTTTAATCCATGCCTCACGATTAGTAACACCCGCCTCCAAATACGCCTGACGCGTCGTTTCCACAACCATAGTGGCGAGCAGGTCTAACTGATTTTCAGTTAAGTCACATGGGCGCTTCTTAGGGTGAACGTTAGATAAAAAAAGAATTTCAGAGCGCAAGTAATTTCCTAACCCAGCGACAAACCCTTGATCAAGTAACAATGCACCCAGGCTTCTGCGCATAAACGCTGGATCAGTCAGGCGTTGTTTCACATCATCAGGTGATACGTTTTGACTTAATAAATCAGGCCCCAAGCGAGACAAGAAAGGGTGATGGCTCAACTCACTCTCATGCCAGAGCGAAATATCAGACGCGCTATAAAGACTAGCCACCCTGCCCTCAGCAACCAGCCGAACTCGTAATGACCTTTTCGTGCTTGGCGGCCTATTCTCGCTATGTAGCTTCCATACGCCATAAAGCTGATTGTGGGAATACAGCACACGATGGTCTGCAAA
Source organism: Halomonas sp. 3A7M (assembly GCF_014897875.1). Classification (NCBI taxonomy): domain Bacteria; kingdom Pseudomonadati; phylum Pseudomonadota; class Gammaproteobacteria; order Oceanospirillales; family Halomonadaceae; genus Halomonas; species Halomonas sp. 3A7M. The sequence goes on along the minus strand of NZ_JABUZD010000083.1, from coordinate 36,403 downwards.
ACGGACGAGCATGGCCTTGCCCCACGTATCAACTGCCTGAACCCGTTGACCAATCAATGAATCCGCTTGCACGGCGAGTTCGGGAAATGCAAACCACGCATCATCAAGATGTTTGCCACCTATCTGCTGCTCAATTCTGTCTGCTGCACGGCGGATTTCAGGGCCTTCAGGCATCGATTACCCCAGCGCCAGCTGTTTTTCTTGCATTTTATGAAGCTGATCACGAAGCCTCGCCGCCTCTTCAAACTCCAGGTTCTGCGCGGCTTCAAACATGGCGTCCTCTAGCTTGCTAATAGCCGCCAGCAGATCGTGTTTGCTCATCGTGGTCACATCATACTCAGCAGCACTCTCTGCCACTTTGCGCTCATTGCCACGGCGACGGCTGCTCTTCTTGCCTGGTGCCTGGGCGGCTTCAAGAATATCCGCCACGGAGCGCGTCACGGTGGTTGGCGTGATGCCATGCTCTTCGTTGTGAGCGGTCTGCTTGGCGCGGCGACGTCCGGTTTCATCGATGGCTTTGCGCATTGAGTCGGTGATTTTGTCACCATACAAAATAGCTTTACCATGGGCGTTACGGGCTGCACGGCCAATGGTTTGAATCAGTGAGCGCTCAGCACGTAAAAAGCCCTCTTTATCCGCATCCAAGATGGCAACAAGCGACACTTCAGGAATATCTAAGCCTTCTCGAAGTAAGTTGATACCCACTAAAACATCGAACTTACCAAGACGCAGGTCGCGAATAATTTCTACCCGCTCAACGGTATCAATATCCGAATGTAAATAGCGCACGCGGATACCGTGCTCATCAAAGTATTCGGTCAAATCTTCCGCCATGCGTTTAGTCAACGTCGTCACCAGAACACGCTCACCAACGGCGGTACGTAAGCCAATTTCTGAGAGCAGGTCATCAACCTGAGTACTGGCGGGGCGAACTTCTATTTCTGGGTCTAACAACCCCGTTGGGCGCACCACCTGTTCGACAATTTGACTGGCATGTTCTGCTTCATACTTGCCTGGCGTTGCCGACACAAAGATGGTCTGTGGCGAAATAGATTCCCACTCTTCAAATTTCATTGGGCGGTTATCTAGCGCTGAGGGTAGCCGAAAGCCATACTCAACCAGGGTCTCTTTTCTAGAACGGTCGCCCTTATACATACCGCCAACCTGGGGTACGCTCACATGAGACTCATCAATAAACAGTAACGCGTCATCCGGCAGATAGTCGAAGAACGTCGGGGGTGGCTCGCCAGGTGCGCGGCCTGAAAGGTAGCGCGAGTAGTTCTCAATGCCGTTGCAGTAGCCAAGCTCTAGCATCATTTCAATATCGTAAAGGGTTCGTTGTTCTAAGCGCTGCGCTTCAACTAAACGCTCGTGCTTACGCATCCACTCAAGACGCTCCTTAAGCTCTGCCTTGATCGCATCAATAGCACCTAAAATAGTTTCTCGCGGAGTAACATAGTGAGATTTAGGATAGATGGTCATGCGAGGCACATGGGTACGCACCTCGCCAGTTAATGGATCAAATAGGCGAATAGAATCAACTTCGTTGTCAAACAACTCCACCCGCACCGCTTCTTCGTCAGAGTCTGCGGGGAAAATATCGATCACATCGCCCCGCACCCGGTAGGTGCCTCGACGAAAATCCATATCGTTGCGGGTATATTGCAACTCGGCCAAGCGGCGTAAAAAAGCACGCTGATCAATTAGCTCACCACGGGTGAAGTGCAATCGCATCTTAAGATACTGATCCGGATCACCGAGACCATAGATTGCCGATACCGAGACAACGATAAGCGCATCGCGGCGCTCGAGCAGCGCTTTCGTAGCAGATAAGCGCATTTGCTCGATATGGTCATTTATCGAGGCATCTTTCTCAATAAAGGTATCTGAAGAAGGGACATAGGCTTCCGGCTGATAATAATCGTAGTAAGAGACAAAATATTCGACAGCGTTATCCGGAAAAAACGATTTGAACTCACCATATAGCTGGGCAGCGAGCGTCTTATTGGGCGCCATTACAATCGTTGGGCGCTGCTGCTGCTGCACAACATTTGCCATCGTGAACGTTTTACCCGAGCCAGTCACCCCTAACAAGGTCTGATGGGCAAGCCCCGACTCAAGCCCACTAATCAGACTGCGTATCGCGGCGGGCTGATCACCAGCAGGCTTAAATTTGGACTGCAGCCGGAATTCCTTGCTCATCATTACTCCTTAAAAAGGAAGTGTACTACTCGGTAAACGTGGAAATTTCTACCGTCGCCTGGGTCATCAACCGCTGTATCGGGCAGCGATGGCTAATGTCTTCTAGCTTTGCCCGCTGTTCAGGATCATCAATACCGTGGAAAGCCATCGTCACGGCTAACTTATAGACACCTTTTCTTTCCTCACTATCATCGCGCTGCACTTTAACGGTGATGCCTTCCAGCGGCCACTCTTTGCGCCTGGCATACATTTGCACGGTAATCGCTTTGCAGGTACCTAGGGCAATATCAAAGTAATCATGCGGGTCTGGTGCACTACCGTCTCCTCCGACTACCGGCGGTACGTCACCATAGAGGTCTTCCAAACCATCGACTTCAATACGCTGACGAAATGTATGGTTACGCTCACTAATAATCGTGATTGGCTTATGCATCAGGAAACCTTTATACCGAGGTTTAACTTCTCGACCGCTTTTATAAGCGCTTCACGCTTAGCTCGCCCTTCTACTTCTGCTCCGTGGCGCCCTACCTCAGCACTATCGACGCCATCCAGCATCATCAGCGCCGTGGTAATCTTATTCACCTGATCGACTGTTGTGACACCTTGGAACGTTAATGATTGATATGCCATTCCTTGCCCTTTTCTACGCTGAATTGAAGTGAGTACGCTATTGAAAACTATGCAAAACTGATACAGCCCAAGAAGTCTAGCACGCGCCAGAGCCCTTGCAATCTACCCGCAGTGCCCGCACCTTTGATACAAATGCGATTACGTTACGTTTACCCTATCTTCCCTTATGGAGTCTATATGGCGACTGTCTCTTCGTTACTCAAGATAAATGGCTGCGTCCGTTTGCCTCACCTCGCCGCCTTAGATGTCAAAGGTGCAGATGCTGAGAAATTCCTGCAAGGGCAAACAAGCGCACAAGTTAGTTTAGCCAATGGTTTTTTTGCGCCTCTTACCTGCTTTTGCACACCAAAGGGAAGAATGCTGGCCAATGCTCAATTACTAAAAATCAGCAACGACCATTATAGGCTACTGTTGAGCACCTCATTGATCGATATGCTCGCCAGTCATTTAGCCAAATTTGCCGCTTTTTATCGCGTCGAATTGCAGGCTCAGTCATCGATGCTTATCGTAGGCGCCAGCGAAAGTGCCAACGAGGTTGCTCAAGCGTTTGGTTTAGCGCTTCCTGATCAACCTTATACCCATCACAGCAATGCCCAAGCAACAGCCCTATGCCAGCCAGGTGGCGGGCGTTGGTTAATCAGTATAGAAAATTCTGCTGAACAGAACGCCATTGCAATAAATGATGATGAAGATGCGCTTAACACGTGGCAATTAGCAGATATCCGCAGTGGTTTGGCGTGGTTAACAGCCCCACAGCAAGATCACTTCCTCCCACAAATGCTGAACTGGGAAGCACTTGGGGGAATTAGCTTTAAGAAAGGTTGCTATACAGGACAAGAAGTCGTCGCACGGGCGCATTTCCGAGGCCAAGTGAAAAAACGCTTAGTGCGCGTTACCGCCAGTGTTAACAGCTTACCCCAGATCGGTGACACGTTAGTGGATGAGCAGGATAAAACCGTAGGTGAAATCGTTAGCAGTGCATTTAGCGACAAGCAGCAAATTGAGATGCTCGCCGTTGCGAATACTAAAGCGATTGAAGCGCTCTCCCCCCTTTATTGGCAAGGGCATCCGGTCACGCTCTGCGACCTGCCCTATACCGTTGAGCGCCTGGATCCTGAACAGCTGGCCAGCAGCCTAACCGCCTAGTAGGAATTGAAATATGGCAGCTGAAATAAGCGAATAGCATTTGCACTGCTCAGTGCCGCTATTGTTTCAAATGGCTGATGCCGGAGTGCTGCCACCACGTCAGCTACCTTTGCCACCCTGCATGGCTCATTACGTTGCCCCTGATAGCCGCTAAGCGGCATATCGGGGCTGTCAGTTTCTAACACAAAGCCATCGTCAGGTAAGCGTGACACCACGCTACGAAGTCGTTGCGCGCGCTCGTAGGTAATCGCCCCTCCCAATCCCAGGGTATAGCCTAGATCGAGAAACTTAGCGGCCTGCTCATAAGAACCTGAGAACGCATGGATAAGCCCACCGCGGGGAAGCGCCAGCTGGCGTAGGCGTTTGCCTACCTGATCATTGGCTTTTACGCAGTGCACCACAACAGGTAAAGCGAACTGCTTTGCTAGACCGAGCTGCGCATCGAAATAGGCCCACTGTTTATCTAATGACTCCGTAAAGCGGCCATCGATACCACACTCACCTATTGCCACAACGCGTTTTTCGGTTTCGACTTTCTGCTCAGCTAAAAGCTGCTCCAAGGCGACTAAATCGTGGTTAACGTGTTGATCAATGAAGTAAGGGTGAAGACCAACACAGCTACTTACCTCCTTACACGCGCCAAGCGTCAACACATTTGGCCATAGGGAGCGCGTCGTTGATGGCACAACAAAGTGTTCGACGCCCACCGCCTTGGCATTTTCGATGACCGCATCGCGATCATCGTCAAATGCCTCGAAATCCAGGTGGCAGTGGGCATCAATCAACATAGCAAGGCAGTCAACATACGATCAGTGCTCGCGAGTGGGCTGGAAACGAATATCCGGCCAGCGCTCTTGGGTCATCTGCAGGTTGACCCGCGTTGGTGCGATATACGCCAGGTAGCCGCCACCATCGATAGCAAGGTTTGAGCTCGCTTTACGCTTAAACTCTTCCAGCATCTTGGCGTCTTCGCAATAGACCCAGCGTGCGGTTTGTACATTGACCCCTTCATATAGACAGTCAACTTTGTACTCTTCCTTTAAGCGGTGGGCAACAACGTCAAACTGCAGCGTACCGACAGCACCAAGAATCAGGTCGTTGTTATCCATCGGCATAAAGACCTGCGTAGCGCCCTCTTCTGAGAGCTGCTGGAGCCCTTTTTGTAGCGCTTTCATTTTTAACGGGTCTTTTAAACGAACACGCTTGAACAACTCTGGCGCAAAGTGAGGAATGCCGGTAAAGCGCATATCTTCACCAACTGTGAAGGTATCACCAATCTGAATCGTACCGTGGTTGTGTAAGCCGATAATATCGCCTGGCCAGGCTTCCTCTACCTGAGAACGGTCTGACGCCATAAACGTTAGGGCGTCGGCAATTTTCACATCCTTGCCTATCCGCACGTGGCGCATCTTCATATTCTTTTCGTACTTACCGGAACAGACACGCAAAAAAGCAATACGGTCACGATGGTTCGGATCCATATTCGCCTGAATTTTAAACACAAACCCCGTAAAGCGATCATCTTGAGCGGTTACTTCACGGATATCTGTCTCGCGTGGCTGGGGCGGAGGCGCGTACTCAACAAACCCATCCATCATCTCTCGTACGCCGAAGTTACCCATTGCGGTACCAAAGTACACGGGCGACAGCTCACCACGGCGATAGGCATCAAGATCAAACTCATGGGAAGCACCGCGCACCAACTCGACTTCCATGCGCAACTCTTCGGCCTGCTCTTCGCCAAGTACAGCGTCAACTTCCGGGTTATCTAAACCGTCAATTCGCTTGTCATCTGGAATACGGCTGCCTTGCCCCTGGGTATACAGATGAATGACATCGTTATAGAGGTGATACACGCCCTTAAAGTGCCGTCCCATGCCAATCGGCCATGTCATCGGCGCACACTGGATATTCAGTACAGTCTCTACCTCGTCCATGACTTCGATGGGGTCGCGGATATCGCGGTCCATCTTGTTGATGAACGTTAAAATAGGCGTGGTGCGCAAACGGCAGACTTCCATCAGCTTGATGGTACGATCCTCAACACCTTTCGCACCATCAATCACCATTAACGCGGAATCCACCGCGGTTAATGTACGGTAAGTATCTTCAGAAAAGTCTTCGTGCCCCGGCGTATCCAGCAAGTTCACGATACGCCCACCATAAGGGAACTGCATCACCGACGTCGTGACCGAGATCCCGCGCTCTTGCTCCATCTTCATCCAGTCTGATGTGGCATGGCGATCATTACGCTTGCTCTTAACAGAGCCCGCTAACTGAATAGCATTCCCAAATAACAGCATTTTTTCGGTGATGGTGGTTTTACCAGCGTCGGGGTGCGAAATGATAGCGAACGTCCTTCTAAGTTCCGCCTCACGAGCTAACTGTGTATCTTTCATCTTACCTCTACAGAGATTTGTACTCAGCTATGCACTTAACCTAAAGGTCACCGACGCTGAGATGTTCAGAATGGGGCAGATTGTAACGTTATGAGGGGTTTGGTGCTATGTTCATTGAGTCAGCGCAGTGGTATGCCTAGCAAGTGTTTCTCAATTGCTTCAATCATAGATTTGGTGAGCGGCAAATGGGCTTTTTCTTTCGCCCATACTTCATGGAAACCAGCTACGGTTTGCTTGGCCGTATCCAACACCAACTTTTCTGGCAACATGGCTTTGGCCGCTAAATGCGATAGTTCATCCAGATTGAACTCACTGAACTTTTTGCTGCGGCTAACCTTTAACGCGGCACTATCATCAGCAATGTAGGGAATGGTCGAGACAAAGTCATATGCCGGTGCAATTGATGCAGAGCGCTTGTCTTTGTAAATCACAGACCAATTTTTCAAATGCATATCTGCATTGCCAATTAACGTATTGAATACCAACCTGCGAGTAAATTCAGCAATGTCTTCCTCTTGACCTTCTATGCCGATAACCTGCGCGATATTACGCATACTAGCCTTTTTGTATTTATCTTGAGGATACACGCCAAAGACTTGCGCAAAATCTTCAATATGTACTGCTTGCCCATCAGCACGGTCAAAACGCTTGATCACAAAGGCCTGAGCATTTTTAAACGAGCCGCCATACTTTTCGATTCCTTCCGGAATGTTGGCAATCTGGTTAATGGGTAGCAGCTGAATTTCCGGCACATCCATTCCTAACATTCGTGCCAATTCCATCATCGAATATTCATTTTCCGGTACGCCTTCAAAGCGAGGTGATGGCAATTTCACAATCCATGAGCCACCTCTACCCGTAGCTGGGATCGTTAAACCGCTATTAGCATGTTGTACTGCTGAAAATTTCAACTGCACACCCGCTAATGAGAAGCGCATCGCTGCTTCACATTTGGTTCCATCTTCTATTTCTTGATGCACATTAGGCGGCAGCGTTTCACCATCGGCAGTTTCAACAGTGATCGCTCCCGCTAAGTCCTGCCCTAACACCCACAATAGAAAAAACTCCCGCGCTGGGTTCACGCCAGCACGCTCTGCCAGGTAGTTACGCATCGTTTCTTCTGGCAGTAGATTGGAGAAAAAAGGCGTTAATTTGGTTTGGGTAGGTTTGAAGTTAGTGAGCAAACCACCAAGTGAATCTTTAAAGCCAAGCCCTAACACAGGCCGAGATGCATCACTCGCGTAAGCATCCGTAAAGGCAAATAGCGTTCTGTCATTGCCGACGTTGGTGATCGTTGCGATAGGCTCGCCGTAGAGCAAAACGTTTAGAGTGGACACATTGTTAATCATCGCTGTCACCATCTAAATGGTATGCAGGTGACACCTCTTCACCCTCATCCTGATTACCTTTGCTACTTCGAATGATCGACTTTATCGCTGGCACAGATTTTTTAGGCGCGACAAATAGCTCTAGGTCGAGTACACGCGCAAGTGCAATCAAGCTGGAAACCCTTAGGTCAACGCCTCCAGACTCGATTTTCGAGATATGGCTTTGAGGCACACCCGATCGAGCGCTCAGCTCTCTCTGGCTTAACCCCTTACGTGCACGAGCCTCTCGAAGGCTCTCCAGTATTTGCTCTGTTGCGTAACTCATGCTTGATCTTCTTTAATACATCATTAACCATAAAATATATGTAAAAACATATCAAAAACGCGAAATAACACAAAATTGATCTACTATAACGCATCAAAACAATGCTATTGATATATTATAGCAGATAAACAACGGCACATCGCGTTTGCCGACCAGGAATGCTTTTTAGCTCAATCTCAAGAAGAGTTACGGCATCCACTGGGAAAGTAGTTAAGGGAAATTTAAAAAAAAAGCGCCGAACATGTCGGCGCTTTTTTCGTACTGACGTTTATTTGGCTAGGCGTAAGTATTGACCTGAGTCCCCACGCTGCCCTCTTGGGCAAGGCTTGGCTGAGCGCCCATGTTAGCAGAGGCAAGTACTTCCGACACTTGCTGTGCTTGCATATCAAGAGACTGCTTAAAAAGCTGCATCTGTGCCTGTTCAGCAGATTGTGCTTGATTCATATAGAGTGCGGTGCTCACTGCGTTGCTTACGGCAACATCCATCTTCCACCTCACGATTGCGATATGTTGCATCAAGATAGCAAACATCATGCTTTACTACCAAGCACCTCTCCCATTAAGTACTTAGTCAGCAGTACTAAGCCAACAGTACTAAGCCAACAGCTACCCACTGATTTAGAAACGGTCAGCCCTGAAAGGCGCCATATCAATCTCAGTCGGCTTACCTTCTATCATATCCGCCAGTAATTGCCCGGTAGCAGGACCTAGGGTAAATCCCTGATGCCCATGTCCAAAAGCTAACCACAGGCCACGATGCTTGGGAGCCGGCCCTATAACAGGCTTCATGTCAGGCAAACATGGTCGCGCGCCTTTCCAAGCAGAGGCGTCGCGACGCTCAGCGAGGGGGAATATCGTGCGCGCAACTTTTTCTGCAGCAGCTAGCTGCTGCTCATCTGCTGGCGACTCAAGCCGGTCAAGCTCAGCCCCGGTGGTTAACCGAACGCCTGCATTCATAGGCGCAAGCAAGTAACCCACTTCCGCATCCATTAACCAGTAATGAAGCTTTTTAGAAGGCTGTGTGGCGTAGTGCATGTGATAGCCACGCTTAACAAAGGTCGGGAAATGATAGCCTAAGCCTTTCAGCCAGCTACCTGCCCATGGACCTAGTGCAACGACAACCTCATCTGCTTCTAGGCACTCAGCAGCCGTATCGACTTGCCAGCGCTCTCCTTGTTGCTTCAACCCCTTAATATCAGTTTGCAAAATACGCCCGCCCTGCTGGACAAAAGCATCTGCATAAGCGGCAACCAGCCCACCTGGGTCGGCAACTGTCCAGGGGTCAAGCCAGTGAATAGCACCAATAATATCGCTACCTAAGTCTGGCTCTTTAGCCTCTAATGCAGCGCGGTCCAAAACGTCAAACTGAACACCAAAATTGTCACGGGCGTCTTGCGCTTCTTTTACGCGTTTTGCTAGCTCTCCGGGCGTGCGATAAATTTCCAACCAGCCTTCCCGGCGAACCAAATGATCAGCCTTTGCCGCTTCAATCATGGGGCCGTGAGTCTTCAAGCAGAGCTGTATCAATGACGCATACTCAGGCACTATTTTTTTATAGTGTCGGCTGGAAGAGTTATGCCAGTAGCTCAACAGCGGCGAAGCAGCATTAATCATGCCAGCAGGCCGATAACGAATATCAACACGCTTGTTTGGCAGCACGCTCAGGATGGTTTTCATATCCCGCGGGAAAGCATAAGGACGAACCGCTTCGCGCTGGATAATGCCAGCATTGCCGAAAGAGGTTTCACGACCAGGTTGGCGGCGATCAACCAGCGTTACTTGATGACCACGCTGCTGCAAGTGCCATGCAATGCTGACACCGACCATACCTGCCCCTAACACCACCGTTTGACGCGCCATTGCGTTGCACTCCGTAAAAGAAAATACTGCCTACAGTTCAAATGATTATTTTCAACGAACAACTCGTTAAAAAATATCACTATCTAAACAGCATTAACATAGCTTAAAAAACTGTTTTCAGACCCAAAAGCAGCAACAAATATCGCATTAAAAAATAATATAGATGACTTCACTGCACGTATCGCCAAAGCCATCAAAATGCACCAGCGCTTCTTACTAAAGACCTTTTTAAGCGGTTCATCAAGCGCAGGCCTGCCCCCTACTAAGGCGGCATCGCGATAATAAGCCTAGGAAAATTTCGCAGCAATTTCAGGTAGAGAGACATTTTTCGGGCAGGAAATGAATCAAAGGCAAAACCCAGGAAAGGCATTGCATAGCCAAATAAGGTGAAAGAGGCTTAAAACACGAAGGGTTTAAAACACGAGCGACCAAAACGCAAAAAAGCCGAACATAGGTCAGCTTGGTTTCAAACAAAATAATTAATAAAGGGGAAAAGTAATAATAACGCGATAGGATTTTTTTGAGGATAACATCAAGGTTAATGGGGTGGATGATGGGGATCGAACCCACGACCACCGGAGCCACAATCCGGGGCTCTACCACTGAGCTACATCCACCACAACCTAAAACTAGAATTGCATATAATTAATACGAGTCATCAAATGGGGTGGATGATGGGGATCGAACCCACGACCACCGGAGCCACAATCCGGGGCTCTACCACTGAGCTACATCCACCATTGATGAAGTATGACTTACATGTCTTACCGAATGCGTCCACTAAAAAGCCTTAATGGCACGCCCAGCAGGACTCGAACCCGCAACCTACGGCTTAGAAGGCCGTTGCTCTATCCGGTTGAGCTATGGGCGCACATAAAGCATTCTAAGAGACTGAATACTGATGAGCACTTGACCACAACCAATGTTCGGAAAAGCAAGTTACCACCTTCCGCGCTAGGTATGTGGTCGGGATGGAGGGATTCGAACCCCCGACATCCTGCTCCCAAAGCAGGCGCGCTACCAGACTGCGCTACATCCCGATTTCTTACCTTAGACGCTGCTGCATGTCCCGTCTCAAGCGAGGCATATATTACTATTTCTGAGTTTAAAGTCAACACCTAAAGTGATTGATTCGTTAGAAGCTTTGCCTTGTCGCCCTAGCATGCGAAAATCAGCCCTTCTCGAAAGCCAGTGACCTCCTGCGCTCAGCCACACAATACTAGGTGCTGAGTTATAGATAGCGAGGTTTAAGTATCGGTGTTCAACAGAGGTTCGGGTACGATGCTCACGCGCCGCCCTCCCATACTTTAAACGCCACGGCCTAGACATAGTCACTCAGCTTCGTTTCTAACCTTCACAGGGATTCTATTACATGACCGCCCAACTTATCGATGGCAAGGCCATCGCCGCTAATGTCCGCCAGCAAGTTGCCGAGAAAATCAGCGCGCGCCAGCAAGCTGGCGCGCGGGCACCTGGACTAGCTGTTGTTGTGGTCGGGGAAGACCCAGCCTCCCATGTTTATGTCAGCAACAAACACCGCGCCTGTGAGCAGGCAGGCATCCACTCTTTCCAACATGCGCTACCCGCTGATACGCAGCAGCATGAACTTGAAGCACTGGTCGATCAGTTAAACAACGATGCAACGGTTGACGGCATTCTTGTTCAACTGCCATTGCCAGAGCATTTAGACTCTCGCCCTATTCTTGAGCGCATTCGCCCAGACAAGGATGTCGACGGCTTTCACCCATACAATATTGGTCGTCTGGCGCAACGTATGCCCTCGCTCAGGCCCTGCACACCTAAAGGTATTATGACCATGCTTGCCCATAGCGGCATTTCCGTACGAGGGTTAGATGCCACTGTAGTCGGCGCGTCCAACATTGTCGGTCGGCCAATGGCGTTGGAGTTGATGCTGGCAGGTTGCACCACCACGGTATGCCACCGCTTCACGCTACAGCTTGAGTCTCATGTGCGCCGCGCTGACTTGCTTGTTGTCGCTGTCGGCAAACCCGGTATTGTCAAAGGGGAATGGATCAAACCGGGCGCCATCGTGATTGATGTTGGCATTAATCGCCAAGACGACGGCACGCTCACTGGTGACGTTGATTTTAAAGCCGCAGCAGAACGCGCCAGCTTCATTACACCCGTGCCTGGCGGCGTTGGGCCGATGACCGTTGCCACGCTACTTGAAAACACGCTAGAAGCCGCTGAACGGCACGACAAAGGCCTGGAGCAGTAGTGTTACACACACCACTGCCGTTAACGATTTCTTAAGGAGTAATCACGAGTGCAACGTATTGGAATCATCGGCGCGATGGCGCAGGAAGTGGACATACTGGCAGGACAGCTAGAAGGCGCTGAACGCTACGAGCATGCTGGCTTCGTGTTTTATACGGGCACACGTCACGGCTTGGAAATTGTTGTACTGCAGTCGGGGATAGGCAAGGTCAATGCGGCGGTAGGCACCGCGATTTTACTTGAGCGGCACCAGCCTGATGCGATCATTAACACCGGTTCCGCAGGCGGCTTTGCGAGCGATCTTGCTATTGGTGATGTGATTATTTCGGATGAAGTTCGCCATCATGACGTTGACGCAGTGGTCTTTGGCTATGAGCTTGGTCAGGTACCTGGCATGCCGGCAGCCTACCAAGCAGACAAACAACTTCGTGATATTGCCCGCAACGCCATTGCCGCATTAGGTGAAGTCAATGTACGTGAAGGGCTCATCGCCACAGGCGATGCCTTTATGGCCGACCCTGTTCGTGTCGCGACTACCCGTGAACAGTTTCCAACCATGCTAGCCGTCGAGATGGAAGGCGCCGCTATTGCTCAAACATGCCATCTTTATGGCTGCCCATTTGTGGTCATTCGCGCGCTATCTGATATCCCTGGCAGCGGTGACAACCACCTGTCATTCGAGCAATTTTTAGACATCGCGGCTGACCATTCATCACGGATGGTGGATCAGATGCTGATCGAACTTGGTAAGATCAAGCAATAAACGTTAAGAAAGCGTGCTTAAAACGTTAAGAAAACGGAGCCAGTCGGCTCCGTTTTTTGATTTGCTATCTAGCTATACAAGCTACGCTTTCAGCTTCCATGCCAAGCTCTCACCCGCCATTAGCGGAATAATATGCTGACCAGCCGTATAGGGATAATGCGCTGGCAGACTCCATGAACGACGCTCCAACGTCACGCTATCAGCATTAGCCGGTAATCCATAAAAACGCGGTCCATTGAGGCTGGCAAACGCTTCTAACTTGTCTAAGGCACCCATTTCTTCGAAGGCTGCTGCATAGAGCTCAATGGCAGCAGGCGCCGTATATGCCCCTGCACAGCCGCAGCTAGACTCTTTGTCACCCTGGGCATGAGGCGCACTATCGGTGCCTAAGAAGAATTTAGGACTGCCACTGGTCGCCGCTTTCAACAACGCCTGGCGATGCTGCTCACGCTTTAGAATGGGCAAGCAGTAATAATGCGGACGAATACCACCTGCCAGCATTTTGTTGCGGTTAAACAGCAGATGATGGGCTGTGATCGTGGCCGCAATATTATCAGGCGCAGCAGCAACAAACTCGGCAGCCTGCTGGGTCGTAATATGCTCAAACACTACCTTAAGCTTAGGGTGCCTAGCCAAAAGCGGTTTCATAACCTGCTCAATAAACACCGCTTCTCGATCGAAAATATCAATTTCATGATCGGTCACTTCACCATGCACCAACAGCGGCATACCAACGTTTGCTAGCATCGCAATCGTGTCATCGCAGTGGGCAATGTCGGTGACGCCCGATGCAGAGTTAGTGGTAGCGCCCGCGGGATAGAGCTTCACGGCTTTCACGACACCACTTTCAGCAGCACGCTCAATTTCTTCAGGGGGCGTCGTGTCTGTTAAATAGAGCGTCATCAAAGGTTCAAATGCACTCCCTTCGGGTAACGCAGCTAAAATTCTCTGCCGATATGCTAGTGCTTGCGCGGTAGTGGTTATCGGCGGCTTTAAATTAGGCATTATAATCGCACGCCCCATTTGGGCGGCGGTATGACCTACCACAGCGCTTAGCGCCTCATCATCACGTAAATGAAGATGCCAATCATCGGGGCGAGTCAACGTAATAGCGTCCACGGCAAGTCCTGTGCAGAAATGAATTTAGTCAAAGGGTCAGAACAGTATACCCAATACGGGTAATGGATAAATCTCCCCTATCCATCCCACAGCCGTTCCCAAGTGTCGTATCATGGCGACACTTTGTAAGGTCAAGGATTCAGTTTTTTATGCAGAATGTGCGTCGCTATGCGGACATTATCGCCAGTATTGAAGGATTACTTTGGCTTGGTCTTGCCTGGTCGATATCCTTTTCAATGTATTTTGGGAGTACCGAACCGACGCTGGCTGTCCTATTCGTTGTTGGTGCACTCGTGCTGTTCGGTTGGGCGCACCGTCCAATGCGTTACTTGTTGAAACGCTACCATGTACGTAAGCGCCGTACTGACATGTGGGTTCATACGCTAGCACTACCACTCTTGCTCGCTATGTTTTTCCATATCATGTTAGAAGCCGTTCTGGGCAGTGCCTGGCTACCTCCTAAAATGCTGCTATTCAACTTGCTTGCCTCAGCGGGATGGCTGACGTTCGTTATGACGTTATTTATTAAATATGTTATTCACAACGTGAAAGCATCGAGCAAATAAGCACGCTATGCCTACCCCCCTGCCTCTCCCGCTTTCGACGCCAAACCGTAACCTCGTTCGATTAACGATCGTCAGAGGTATCACATGGACCGGCTTTTTACTGGCCATTATTGTTGGTATTGAGCTACTCGCTTTCGACTTGCCAGTGACCGCAGTCGTCAGTGTTGTGATTGCCATGGGGATACTGAATATCGTCACATGGTGGCGCTTAGGCAGACCCAAAGCGGTTAATCATTTCGAATATCTTGCCCACTTATTGGCCGATATTGCAGGCTTAACGCTGCTATTTTATTTTTCAGGCGGCTCAACAAACCCCTTTATCACTTACTATTTAGTGCCTGTCACTATCGCCGCTGCAACCCTTCCCTGGCGGCATGCTTGGATCATCGCCGCATGTTCAATGGCAGGTTACACCTACCTGATGTTCTTTTATCACCCGATACCTCAGCTGGGCCACATTAACAGCGACGGCCCACTAAGCCTTCACGTATTGGGTATGTGGCTTAATTTTGGCTTATCAGCCGGACTGGTCACGTTCTTTATCTACAAAATGGCCCATGCACTGCGTAATCGAGATAAAGCACTATCTCGCACGCGAGAAGCGGCACTGCGCAATGAACAGGTGTTAGCCGTTGCTACTCAAGCCGCTGGCACGGCTCATGAGCTTGGCACGCCGCTTTCAACCATGGCCGTGCTGCTCAATGAAATGTACCAGGACGCGCCTAATGACTCCCCCTTGCAACAAGATATAGCCATTCTTCGCCAGCAAGTAGACGTGTGCAAATCGCGCTTACAACACCTTGTTGCGACGGCTGATCGTCGGCGCATGGCAGAACCAGAGATACTGGATGCTGAACTGTGGTTAGCCGCCGTTGTGCAACGCTGGCTCGTTATCAGGCCAGATGTTAGCCACTTTTTTGATGTTGCCGAGAAACGCGGCCGCCCCTGGTTGGCCGTCGATGCCACATTAGATCAAGCGCTAACCAATTTGCTGAATAACGCCGCCGACGCTAATCCAGAACAAATTGCTATTCGATTGGATTGGCAAGATGAAAGCGTTGTTATTGATATACGCGACCATGGACCCGGCATCGCCATGTCGATTGCTGACCAGCTAGGCGACACGTTTATTTCAACTAAAAGCAAAGGCATGGGGATTGGGCTGTTTTTAACCCATGCCACCATTAATCGTTTCGGTGGTGGAGTAAGCCTGTACAATCACCCGGAAGGCGGTACGTTAACGGAAGTGACGCTGCCGCTTTGTTCCGCCCCTGATAAGTAACAGCGACGCAGAGCATTCGCCAGAAAATCGAGGACATCATGCAGACGCAAGACCAACGCCTTTTAATCGTCGACGATGATGAAATGTTTTGTCACGTGCTAAGCAGAGCGCTTTCGCGTCGTGGTTATGAGGTGCAAGTTGCCCACGATGCTGATCAAGCAATGGCGCTGATCACGCAGTTCATGCCAACGATGGCAACACTCGATCTAAAACTTGAGCATAGTTCCGGGCTTAAGTTACTGCCCGACATGCTGGCAAGCGCACCGAATTGCCGCATTGTGGTATTAACGGGGTATTCCAGCATCGCCACAGCGGTAGAAGCCATCAAACTTGGCGCCGTTAACTATCTATGCAAACCAGCAGATGCCGACGATGTGATTGCCGCTTTTGACCATCAGGATGGTGATCCGAATATTGAGCTAGCCGACAATCCTCCCTCTATCAACCGTATAACGTGGGAACACATTCAAAAGGTGTTGCAAGAGCATGATGGCAACATTTCAGCCACGGCTAGGGCACTCGGCATGCATCGGCGCACATTACAACGCAAATTACAGAAGCGCCCGGTACGCCGGTAATTCGCCCACTCTTTGCGCAACGACGACGCAAAGAGTGGGCGTCAACTTGATGTTATTGGGCGGTCCATCCTAGATCAATGTTCCAGCTGGCACCCGTTACAGCGCCTGCCGCATCGGAGGCTAAGTAAGCAACTAGCTGAGCAACCTCGGAAGGCTCAATCAAGCGCTTAACCGCTGCGTTTTTCAGCATGATTTTTTCAATCACCTCTTGCTCATCCATCCCATGTAGCTTGGCTTGGTCGGCGATCTGATTATCTACCAGCGGTGTTTTCACATAGGCGGGGCAAATAGTATTGGCGGTAATCCCCTGCTCACCACCTTCTAAAGCGGCGGTTTTCGTTAGTCCGATCATGCCGTGCTTGGCACTGATATAAGCGGCTTTGCCTGGTGAAGCCACCTGTGCATGCACAGACGCAATATTAATCACACGCCCCCAACCTTTTTTACGCATATGTGGCCATGCTGCCTGGGTAAGCAAAAACGGCGCTGTCAGCATTAAATCAATGATTTGACGCCACTTCTCTTCGGGGAACGTCTCAATAGAAGCGACGTGCTGAATACCTGCATTATTAACCAAAATATCGACGCCACCAAAGCGTTTAACCGCGTCAGCAATCGCGCCACGGCACGCGTCGGGGTCGGTTAAATCCCCCTGATAAAACGCTGCGCCAGCCGCGTCAGCCACTTCTTTTCCAGCCGGGTTAAAGTCTACTGCTAACACTTGAAAACCCTGCTCACAGAAATGTTTCACCACCGCTTCACCAATACCGCTGCTAGTGCCAGTGACCACAGCAACACGGGGTGTGACAGCTTTTTCAGAGGACATAAACGTTCCTTTTGCTGAGATTATTCAGAGTAAAAATGTAAAAACAACAGTGTAGATAGAGGTAGACGTTTCTGCCTAACCAACCTCTGGAGAAGGTTTATCAGACACCATTAACTGCATCATCATGCGCTGGGCCAGTCGCGCAGCTTCCTGCATACTTTCTAAATCACTTAGATCCTCCAGAATGATGCGCTTATAAAGCTCACTGCCGTTGGGCAACGGTTCACATGAAAGCGAATAGTGGCCAGAAGGAAGATTGAGACGCAATACATTCCCCAGGGGGGCATGCTGATCCAGACGTGGCACAGCAACTAGCCACATCGCACAAGGTGTTATTAACGCACCGACCAGTAGTGACGCATGCTCCTCTTCCCAAGGCTGGAAGCACAGCGCATCAACACCAAGACGAGGGTTATAATGATCCGCCTGCTTCATTGAGCGCAGATGCGCATTTCGATAATGCAACGCTAATTCAGCTAAGCGTGCGTATTCTTGGGCAGCTAAGGTTTGCATACGCTCTTCCGATGATTAAACATTCGCCCATAACACGGCTTAATGAAGCGTGTAGTGTAGCGCTATTAGCCAAACTGCATGAGCTGCGCCACAATAGGCAACCCATTTTTAATAGATCTTTATCCTAAAGGAGTTTCTACGATGTTTGTGGTAATTTTTGGCCGCATGTCATGCCCTTTCTGCGTACGCGCAAAGCATCTCGCAGAGCATTTAGAGAGTAACGGAAAGATAGAAGGCTACCGCTACGTTGATATGCCTTCAGAAGGCGTTACCAAGGAAGATATTGCAAAAACGGCTGGCAAGCCTATTCATACCGTCCCCCAAGTGTTTGTTGACCAACAGCACATCGGCGGTTTTACTGAGTTCGACCATTTTGTGCGCCAACAGCAGCTGCTGGCTTCTTAACCCAGGCGTTAAAACTGACGTTTACACCCGTTGAACAAGCAAATCTTCGCTTGCCTATACTGAAGTATCACAGTTTATATGACAGTTCATGTGGCGTTCGATTAGGCGGCGAGGGTATCCCAATGCAGCGAGAGGAGTTTGTTCAACAGCTTTGGCTGGACTACATACATACACACCCAGACCTTGGCGGACTAAGATTGTGGCCACTAAGTACGTCAGCCGAGTATTTGACCTTGGTGACGCTAAATCATGGTCCCTTTGCTGCTAGCGAGCTCAACACCAGCCTTGCACATATGGGCTACCGATCAGTTGGCCATTACGCTATGGCAGATAAAGGCCTTTTGGTGCATTTACTTGCACCTAATGACAATAGCAGTTGGCTGGTATTAGCAGAGTTGCAGCTGGGTACGCTTTCAAAAGCACCCCGCGAAGCATTAACGCAGCTCGTGCTACAAAGCCATCCGGCCGATTGCCAAGGGCAAAATTTACTAAGCCGAGGACGCCCATGGCCAATGCCCTCTTGGGCGCTCTATCAGCAGCTACAACAGGCACATCCCCTCGCTGCCTGGCTAGCGATCATGGGCCCTAGACTGCACCACGCAGGTTTCGACTGCTCAACGATTGGCGAGCCACTAGACACCTTGCATAGTCAGCTTGAAGCATGCGGCATGCCCAGTTTTGAGGGGCTACAAAACGGCGTATTTGCCGTGTCACCGCTACTTGAGCATCGATTTTATCCTGCAATGCCACAAAAAACCGTTTTCAGCTCAGGCGATGAGCATCGTCTTTGTCTGGGGGGACTAGCACTCGTGCAAAAACATGTCGGCGACGACCATGAGCGTATTGCTGAAATCCTGCTACCTTTCCACACCCGCTGTGAAATGGCGTGAGCTGATTAGCTCACGCCTGTTAAGAGTAGTCGACTAAGGGTTATTCAGCGTCAAACGTCATTTCAGGAACGTGATCGGGCACAATCAGCTTGCCAGCTGTTTTTTCAATAATTTCTTCAACACTGACACCCGGTGCACGCTCTTTGAGAATAAAAGCACCGTCTTTAATTTCCAAATAAGCCAGGTCGGTCAATACGCGATTGATGCAACCTGCCCCTGTTAGAGGAAGCGTGCACTTTTCTAGCAACTTGGACTCACCGTGTTTCGAGGCGTGCGTCATGGTACAGATAATGTTTTCTGCGCCAGCAACCAAATCCATCGCGCCGCCCATCCCTTTGATGAGCTTGCCTGGCACCATCCATGAAGCAATATTTCCCTCTTGGTCCACTTCAAAAGCACCCAGCACGGTCAGATCCACGTGACCGCCACGAATCATGGCGAATGATTCTGCTGAAGAGAAAATAGCAGCCCCAGGACGAGCGGTGACCGTCTGCTTACCGGCGTTGATCATATCAGCATCAACTTCTTCCTCAGTGGGAAAACGCCCCATACCCAGCAGTCCATTTTCGGATTGCAGCATGACATCAATACCGTCAGGTACATAGTTGGCAACCAGCGTAGGTATGCCGATACCCAAGTTGACGTAAAAGCCGTCTTCAAGTTCA
This sequence comes from Halomonas sp. 3A7M, assembly GCF_014897875.1. Classification (NCBI taxonomy): domain Bacteria; kingdom Pseudomonadati; phylum Pseudomonadota; class Gammaproteobacteria; order Oceanospirillales; family Halomonadaceae; genus Halomonas; species Halomonas sp. 3A7M. Next base: position 16,668 of record NZ_JABUZD010000083.1, on the reverse strand, counting down.
CGCGCAACGCGCTGTGCCATTTGCTCACGTGTTAAAGCCATGGTGTATACCTCTTATTGAGTGAAAATGTCTAAACCAGAGAGCGATCAGCTACGTACCGTGCGTTTTTCGATGCGCTTCTCGAATGAGCCTTGAATAATGCGATCCACATAGATACCGGGGGTATGGATCTGGCTTGGCTCCAATTCGCCTGGTTCAACAATTTCCTCAACTTCTACAACCGTTATTTTTCCAGCAGTGGCTGCCATGGGATTGAAGTTCTGTGCCGTATGCCGATACATGACGTTGCCGTAGCGATCCGCTTTCCAGCCTTTAACAATCGCGAAATCACCGGTAATGGCTTCTTCTAAAATATAGTGGCGGCCGTTAAATTCACGCACCTCTTTACCTTCACCAATAGGTGTGCCGTAACCTGTGGCGGTATAGAATGCAGGGATACCCGCACCACCGGCGCGCATTTTCTCGGCCAGCGTGCCTTGGGGTGTTAGCACAACTTCAATTTCGTCGTTAAGCATTTGCTGTTCAAACAATGCGTTCTCGCCAACATAAGAAGCGAGAATTTTACGAATCTGACGATCTTCGAGCAGCACACCTAGCCCGAAACCATCAACACCGCAATTGTTAGACACTACCGTGAGGTCAGTGACAGCCCGACGTTTAATCTCAGCGATCAAATTTTCAGGAATGCCGCAAAGGCCAAAACCGCCAGCAATAACGGTCATGCCACTTTCGATACCTTCCATCGCTTCCTCATAGGAAGATACACGCTTGTCAAATCCTGCCATTGTTATGCCTCGCATTATTATCGGTGGTACGTTGCACGCGTCGTTATGATGCGGTTGGATCTGTATAGCCAGTGTTGTACCAGATGATATATTTGTTAAGTTTGTTTTTCTTATCAATTTATATAAAAAATTTATTAAAGGGTCCGTATGACCGTTAAGCAACTTCGCGCTTTTCTGGCGGTAGCCCAAACCCTGAGCTTTACCCAAGCCTGTGAGCGCCTGCACCTGTCTCAGCCAGCGCTCAGCTTGGCCATCAAAGGGCTTGAAGATTCGCTGGGGGGAAAGCTGTTGATACGCAGTACCCGTAGCGTCCGACTCACACCTGAGGGTGAAACCCTTATCCCACTAGCGAAGCATTTACTTGCTCAGTGGGATAATACTGAAGAGCGACTGCGCCAACGCTTCACTCTCCAGCTTGGCCGTTTAAGCGTAGCAGCCATGCCCTCTTTTGCGTGTAATTTACTGCCCAGCGCCCTGGTTACCTTCCGTCGGCAATATCCTAAGATCAATATTACTGTCCATGATGTTATCAACGAAGAAGTCATCGACATGGTGCGCTCTCGCCAAGTGGAAATCGGCATTGCCTTTTTGCCCGAAGGAACCGGCAGCTTAACGTTTACGCCACTCTTTGAAGATCAATTTATCGCTGTTGTCCCCCCCCAATCAGACTTGGCCCAGGCCAACACACTGAGCTGGGCCACCTTGTTACAACAGGATTTTATTACCCTTCAACGCCCATCAATGGTACGTAGATTGTTAGAGCAAGGACTTGCCAAACAACACATTGACTTACCGGTCGCTTTTGAAAGCCATCAGCTCTCAACCGTTGGTAGAATGGTGGCCGATGGCTTAGGCGTAAGTGCCGTGCCTTCAATGTGTATTCAGCAAATGCACCAACTCGGCGCTCGTTGCGTTCCCTTAACCTCACCAGGCATTGCCTGCCGAGTGGGGATACTGACGCATCATGAGTTATCTGTCGCGGCACAGGCTCTGAGCAAAGTGCTAATCGAAGGTATCAACACACCGACACTGACGCCCTAGCACATCCGTTAAGCATGCTAAGGTTTGGTAATATACTGGGCAGCGTGGGCGTGATCCTTTAGCATTTACGCGGGGTTGCCTATAAATTGGTCACCTAGCGCTAAAATTGCACCACTGGTGTCATCATACGTAAAAGGAACTGTGGTATGTCTACTGCCAAAGGAGTCGTCAGCCTGTTGCTGCTGACGCTAACGACACTGTTTTGGGGCGTGCCACTCATTTTGTTAACGCTGTTAAAAGTCATCACCCCAGGACGACATCAAAAACAGAGAATTCTTGATGGTCTGTGCCGCGTTGCGCTCAATTGGATTGGCGCAAATCTGTGGTGGATGCGCCGGTGGATCAAGCCTGATGTAAACATCAGCATTCCGGACTCACTCAGCCCACATCAATGGTGGCTGGTTATTTCAAACCACCGCAGTTGGACAGATATCTTCATTCTTTTTATGGCATTGCATCGCCGCATTCCAATGCCCCGGTTCTTTTTGAAACATCAGTTAATTTGGATTCCTATCGTCGGACTGGCATTTTGGGCGTTAGAATTCCCTTTTATGCGGCGCTTCAGTCGAGAGCAACTTGCCAAAAACCCTAAACTCGCCACTATCGACCGTGAGTCAACTGAGCGCGTTTGTCGGCAAGCTAGAAATGCCCCCATTGCAATATTTAATTTTGTCGAGGGGACACGCTTTACCGTAGCAAAACGGGAAAAACAGCAAAGCCCATTTCGGCACTTACTGAGACCCAAGGCTGGCGGTGTCTCTCAGGTGCTTAGCCTGCTTGGTGACAAACTGGATGGCATTTTGGATGTCACCATCAGCTATGAAAACCCAACGCCAACTTTCTGGGGTTTTCTATGCGGAAAAGAGGCTTGCATCACACTTAACGCAAGGCAACTCGCTATTCCCCAATGGATGAACGAAGCCAACTATCACGAAGAACAGCAGCACAAGGAACGGTTCCACGCATGGATCAATTCACTCTGGCAGGAAAAAGACGCCTTGCTAGCCAAGCAAACCAATCACGACTAGCTCGATGGTTAGCGGCCTGTTTGCTAGCAACGTTGTTAGCGGGATGTGCTGGTTCTCCCTCTTCAAATGATCAAAACAACCCTGTGCCCAGTAGCACTGCCGGTCAAATAAATGGTGAATGGGTAGCGGTACAGCGTGGCGATACGCTGGGAAAACTTGCCAACCGGGCAAACGTTCCACTGGAACGTCTTGAACGCTTCAACCCTGGAACAAATGCTCAACGCTTAAACGTTGGACAACGTCTATTAATACCTACCCAGCAAGAGCGAGCGCCCTCTGGCGGGCCCTATCGCTACCAGATTCGGCCTGGCGATACCTATTCAAGTATCGCGCGCCATTTTGGCACCACATCAGGGCGTATGCAGAGTGCCAATCCTGGCACCTCTCCCACAGCGCTCAGAGTTGGCCAAATTGTCAGTGTACCGCTGAGTAGCAGCACCACCTCAAGCAGCGCCAGCAGTTCCAGCACTAGCCAGCCAGCACCGACGCCAAGCGCAAGCTTGCCTGCATCTGCACGTCGTTGGCCTTGGCCCTTAGAGGATTATCGGATTGTGCGCCGTTTTGGTGCCGATAGCCGTGGTACGCTTCAACCTATGCTACTGGCCACCCAAGCCGGTGCCAAAGCCCAAGCAGTCGCGCCAGGTGAAGTGCGTTTTGCTGATGGAATGCGCCAGCTTGGCGAAGTTGTCATTATTCATCATGCGGATAACTTACAAACCGTCTACGCACTGTGCGAACGCATTTTAGTCCGTGTCGGCCAGCAAGTGAGTACAGGCGACCCACTTTGTGATGTCGGCCAAAGCAGTGCCTCACAGCGCTACGACCTGCTTTTTGACCTGCGCCAAGGCGGAAAACCTATCGACCCCCGACAAGTATTAAGATGAAGTAAAAAAAGCCCCTGAATTTCAGGGGCTTTTTTCATGAACAGTGGCGGTGTTAGCCGCGATAATAGCCTGGCTTCACAAACGGAGTTGGTGTCACCACCATCGGCAGCTGTTTACCTCTCACCAACGCATAAACTGTGGTCTCCGGCGCTTCCCATTCACGCCCCACGTACCCCATGGCAATTGGCTTACCAACACTTGGCCCAAAGCCACCGGAAGTCACAACACCAATTTCATTGCCCTTTGCATCAACTAAAAGCGCGCCCTCTCTTACTGGTGCACGCCCTTCTGCCACTAGCCCTACCCGCTTACGCGTGTGATCTTTCGCGGCTACTTGGTGCAGAATAAGCTCCGCCCCTGGGAAACCTGCCGGACGCTCCCCAGCCTGTCGGCGAGGCTTACCAATCGCCCAAATAAGCCCAGCTTCTACAGGCGTCGTTGTCATATCCATATCGTGCCCGTACAAACACAGCCCTGCTTCTAGGCGAAGCGAGTCGCGCGCACCCAAGCCAATTGCTTCAACTTCGGGTTCAGCTAACAGCTGCTCTGCCAATGCCTGGCATGCATCAGAAGCCACTGATATTTCAAAGCCATCTTCACCGGTGTAACCGCTACGACTAATCCAGACTTCCTGCCCCGCCATCGTGAAGCGGCCATGCTGCATAAACGTTAACTCACACGCTTGGGGGCACAGACGTTCCATGACATCGCGGGCTTGCGGGCCTTGCAGAGCCAGTAGCCCACGGTCGAGTACCTCTATGTGATGTGTAGCAGAAAGATTGGTGCGCAGATGGGCAATATCCTGCTCTTTGCAAGCAGCATTGACGACCAGATAAAAATGATCACCTGCATTGACGGCCATTAGATCATCGATAATACCGCCATCAGTCCCGGTTAATAGTCCATAGCGCTGCTCACCTTTGCTTAACCCCACTAGGTCTGCTGGGATGAGTGACTCAAGCGCCTCAGCAACATTGTCGCCAGAAACCGCTATTTGGCCCATGTGAGAAACATCAAACAGCCCACATTGTTGACGCGTATGCTCATGCTCTTTTTTGACACCCAATGGGTATTGCACCGGCATGTCATAACCCGCAAAGGGAACCATTTTGGCTCCTAGCGAAAGATGCAATTCATGAAGTGGCGTCTGTTTAAGGTCGGTCATGGGATTTCCTCGGTCGAGAAAGAGAAACGGGAAGCCATGACTGGCTTCCCGGCTCTATTACATCTTATCGGCCCATATTACGTTGAATAGGGCTTACTTATCATGATCCAGCGCTTCACCTGGCAGCACGTCTTTGCCTGCAAAGTAATCACGGGTAAGTTTGAATACCACTGGCGAAAGTAGCGCCAACGCGATCAAGTTCGGAATGGCCATCATAGCGTTAAAGGTATCAGCCATCAGCCAAATAAAACCAAGCTGCGCGATAGCACCCAGCGGGATTGCCAGAACGAACAGCACGCGATACAGCATAATCGAACGTGTACCGAACAGGAACTGACAGCACTTCTCGCCGTAGAAAGACCAGCCAAGAATCGTGGTGAAGGCAAACACAGCCAGGGCAATCGCAACAATCTGGTTACCAAAACCGGGCAAGGCAGCATCGAACGAAAGTGCCGTCAGCGATGCACCCGCCTCACCATCAATCCATACTGTGGAGGTCAAAATAACCAGTGCCGTAATGGTACAAACGACAATCGTATCGATAAAGGTACCCAGCATGGCGATGAGGCCTTGGCGAACCGGGTTTTTGGTCTGCGCTGCTGCGTGTGCAATGGGTGCACTACCTAAACCTGCTTCGTTAGAGAAAATACCGCGTGCTACACCAAACCGGATAGCAGCCATGACTGCCGCACCGGCAAAGCCACCCGCTGCTGCCATCGGATTAAAGGCGTAATAGAAAATCAAACCAAACGCTTCACCAATTTGGCTTGCATTCACGATCAAGACCAACAGCCCGGCAATCACGTAAGCAATCCCCATGATGGGCACTAGTTTACCGGCTACTTTTGCAATGCGCTTAATGCCGCCGAGGATAACAGCCCCCGCCAGCACCATGATAATTACGCCGGTTAGCCAATGCGGAACACCAAAGGTAGAGTCCATTGCATCCGCTACAGAGTTTGACTGTACGGTATTACCGATCCCGAAAGCCGCTACCGCACCAAAGAATGAGAACAGCCCACCCAGCCAGAGCCATTTCTTACCGAGGCCATTCTTTATATAGAACATCGGGCCACCAACGTGGTAGCCAGTGCTATCGGTTTCACGATAACGCACAGCAAGAACTGCTTCGGAAAATTTAGTGGCCATCCCCACTAACGCAGTGATCCACATCCAGAACACCGCGCCTGGGCCACCAAGCGCAATAGCCGTTGCCACACCCGCGATATTACCTGTGCCAATCGTCGCGGATAGCGCCGTCATCAGTGCATCAAAAGGTGAAATCTCACCGTCTTGGTCAGCAGACGTCTGGTCAGCATCTGCTTTGCTAGGCTTAGTGTCGCGGCCCTTCCACATGAGCTTGAAACCCACACCAAGCTTTCTAATCGGCATCAGCTTCAAGCCAATCTGTAAGTAAATCCCTACGCCTAGCAGTAGGACCAACATTATCGGGCCCCAAACGACACCGTTAATTGCCCCTAGGAGGTTGGTTAGTATTTCCACGTGTTTCTCCTTACCCTGTTCGTTAGCTCGTTTATTATGGGTACCGGGCAGTCAAGCTGCCTTGTTTTATGCTGCTGAGGTTATCAAACGTTTCCACCATAGCGCGTCTCACGCTTTGAAAAAACGCATAATTGGCATGTTTTACACCATTTTCCTAGTGCGCATCCATTGTCATGTCGCAACTCAGTAGAGAAAGCATCTGTTTTCAAAAAAACTAGCAGATATAAAGCATCAGGAAACACGACGTGTTTTTTTTGCCACCATGGGGCGTTGAAGAAATTTGTTTCCGATCGGAAACACGTTAACATAGGGCACAGATCGCCTGACTTAGAACTGGCCAATAGTCGCCAAGGCGAACGACAGGCGTTAGTATGCTCCTGTCCAGACAACTGTTTCATAAAGGGAATCATCATGAGCAATCTTCCTGCCAATCTTCGTTATGCCGCAAGCCACGAATGGGTACTTGACCACCAAGACGGTACCGTCACTATCGGCATTACTGATCATGCCCAAGAAGCGCTGGGTGACGTTGTTTTCGTTGAACTGCCAGAAGTCGGTCAGGCACTCAACAAAGGCCAAGAGTTCGGCGTTATCGAGTCTGTTAAGGCGGCTTCTGACCTTTACTCGCCGGTTAACGGTGAAGTTATCGAAGTGAATGAGGCGCTTGAAGATTCGCCGGAGACAGTCAATGAAGCGCCTTATGAAGGTGGTTGGATCATGAAGGTGCGCCTGACAGACACAGCCCTTGACGGGTTGCTAGACGCAGATGCTTACCAGGCAACACTTAGTTCAGACGATTAATTAGTCGGAAAGCCTGCGTAAAGCAGGCTTTCTAGTTTCACCCTGCGCGGTTTTCTCATTACGTTCGGAACCCTCCCATGCCATTTGAAACACGCCGTTTGGCCGAACTGGCCGACCATGATGCTTTTATCAAACGCCACAATGGGCCTAGCCCCGCTGATGTCGACACTATGTTAAAAGCGCTCAATTTGCAGCGCATGGAAGATCTTATTGAGCAAACCGTGCCAAGCGATATCCGCCTTGGCCGTGAGTTAGCCCTGGACGACCCACGCAGCGAAGCAGAAGCGCTAGACTACCTAAGCCAGCTGGCGCGCCAAAATCGTGTGGCTAAGAGCTACATCGGCCAAGGTTACTACGGCACCCACATGCCAGCGGTCATTCAGCGCAATGTGCTGGAAAATCCGGGCTGGTACACCGCTTATACGCCTTATCAGCCTGAGATCTCTCAAGGCCGACTAGAGGGCCTGCTTAACTTTCAGCAGGTCATTATGGATTTAACCGGCATGGAGCTTGCTAATGCTTCATTGCTGGACGAAGCGACCGCTGCAGCGGAAGCGATGGCACTATGCAAGCGCAGCAACAAGAAAAGTAAGTCAACAACCTTCTTTGTTGCCGATGATCTATTTCCGCAAACGTTAGACGTTATTAAAACTCGCGCGGAGTTTTTTGGCTTTGAGCTAATCAGTGGCCCCGCTGAAACGCTGGCAGAACACGATGTGTTTGGTGCCCTGGTGCAATACCCTTCCGCCAGCGGCAACATCACGGACCTTTCTCCTCTACTAAGTGCTGCCAAAGAACGCGGCATCATGACGTGCGTCGCCACGGATCTATTGAGCCTAGTGCTACTTAAAGAACCAGGAGCAATGGGCGCTGATATCGTCGTCGGTAACTCCCAGCGTTTTGGTGTCCCCATGGGCTTTGGTGGCCCGCATGCAGCTTTCTTCGCCACATCCGATAAGCTAAAGCGCTCGATTCCTGGCCGCATTATTGGTGTCTCAAAAGATAGCCGCGGTAACACTGCATTGCGCATGGCCATGCAGACCCGCGAGCAGCATATCCGCCGCGAGAAAGCGACCTCCAATATTTGTACTGCTCAGGCACTACTAGCAAATATTGCTGGCTTCTACGCCACCTACCATGGTGCAGAGGGTCTTCGCAAAATTGCAGGCCGCGTACATCGCCTCACTACTTTATTAGCGGAAGGCCTTAAGCAAGGTGGGGTCACGTTAGCGAACGACAGCTGGTTTGATACACTCCGCCTGACTCAAATAGATGCGGGTAAAATTCATGGCCGCGCCATGACGCATGACATCAACCTTCATTACTTCGCCAATGGCGATGTGGGCATTAGCCTGGATGAAACGACAACGGCTCACGACGTCGCGACGCTTTTTGATGTGCTGTTAGGCGATGAGCACGGCTTGTCCGTCGCAGCGTTTGATGGACAGGTCATTAGTGACGAGCTTAGCGGCATTCCTGCGCTGTATCGGCGTGAAAGCAGCTTTTTGGAACACCCCACGTTTACCCGTTATCGCAGTGAAACCGAGATGCTGCGTTATTTGAAACGTCTCGAAAATAAAGACCTTTCCTTAGCTCATGCCATGATCCCGCTGGGTTCGTGCACGATGAAGCTAAACGCTACCAGTGAAATGATTCCGATCTCCTGGCCTGCGTTTGCGCACCTCCACCCGTTCGCCCCTCGCGATCAAGTGGCCGGCTATCATCAAATGATTGATGAGCTAGCCGCCTTCTTAGTGGAAGTGACGGGGTATGACCATATCTCCATGCAACCCAACTCAGGTGCCCAGGGTGAATATGCGGGTCTGCTGGCTATTCGTCGCTATCAGGCAGCACAAGGTGAAGCTCATCGTGATGTGTGCTTAATCCCCAGCTCTGCCCACGGCACTAACCCTGCGTCTGCCGCCATGCTAAGCATGGACGTTGTCGTGGTTGAGTGTGACGCCAACGGCAACATTGACCTGGATGATCTAACGCGCAAAGCCGAGCAGCACAGTGATCGCCTATCTGCCGTAATGATCACGTATCCCTCTACTCACGGTGTCTTCGAGTCCCATGTTCGCAAGGTTTGCGAGGTAGTACATCAGCATGGCGGCCAAGTGTATGTGGATGGTGCCAACATGAATGCTCAGGTGGGGTTGACGCGGCCCGGTGACTTCGGTGGTGATGTCTCGCACCTCAATCTGCACAAAACATTTTGTATACCCCACGGTGGCGGTGGCCCGGGAATGGGCCCGATTGGTGTCAAAGCTCACCTTGCCCCCTTCGTTTCCAATCACGTGGTTACGCCTATTAATGGTGTTAACCCAGAAAACAGTGCGGTTTCCGCTGCAGCATTTGGCAGCGCGTCAATTCTGCCAATTTCCTGGGCTTACATTAAGATGATGGGCGCACGTGGGCTTCGCGAAGCAACTGAGCTGGCTATTCTTAATGCCAATTATATTGCCAAGCGATTAGAGAGTGCTTACCCGATTCTCTACCGTGGCCAGAACGGCAATGTCGCCCACGAATGCATCATCGATATTCGTCCGCTCAAGAGTGCTTCCGGTATCAGTGAAGAAGATATTGCCAAGCGTCTGATGGACTACGGTTTCCATGCACCGACCATGTCGTTCCCTGTGCCCGGCACACTGATGATCGAGCCTACAGAGTCTGAGTCACTCTACGAAATTGATCGCTTCTGTGATGCCATGATCGCGATTCGAGAAGAGATTGCGCGCGTCGAAAAGGGTGATTGGCCGCTGGATAATAACCCGTTGGTGAATGCCCCTCATACCCAAGCAGATTTGATGGATAGCGAGTGGCAACGCCCTTATGACCGTAAACTGGGCGCCTTCCCAACTGATGCTGTTGCTGCGTCAAAGTATTGGCCTGCGGTTAACCGCGTTGATAACGTATTCGGTGATCGGCAACTTATCTGCACTTGCCCTAGCATTGACGAATACCGTCGTTAATACTCAACGCATACACTATTAAACGACAAGACATCCCTGTCTCTTAAACGCCCTTGGCGCTCGTTATTCGGGCACCAGGGGCGTTTTTTCTTGCAGGCGTTGGTGATGAAACCCCTCCAGTAGCTTTTCATAACGTTTCGGCAAGACCGAATCTCGCCGGCGCAGCAGATAAAGCACTTCATTAATCCCTTGAGGTAACGCCAACGCTTTTACTTGGCGTTGCCAAGGAGAGGTTTCTAACACCAAGCGTGAGACAACGGTAAAACCTAGCCCTCGCGCGACCGCATCCAGCACCATGCTCACTTCGTTAGTAAACCCCTGATGCCGAAAATGCGTCATTGAACGAAATTCGTCTGGATAATTGGCGCGCAGCAGTGCATTGGCGTGATTAATGCCGTCGTAGTAATTAAGAAAACCAATGCCCATCAGGTCGGTTAGCGTGCTGCCAGCAAAATCAGCAGGCACGACTAAACATAATGGCTCTTTGTGCCATACCGTGCAGGTCAGTTCGGTATGGTTGACCTGCTCAGTCACGATGCCAATATCGTAGCGGCCTTCAAGCAGGTCATTAACGATTTCGTGATTAAAAGCAAAACTGTAATTGACCGTTAAGTTGGGGTGCATCTGCTGCTGACCAAGAATAAAAGGATAAAACATCAAGCCAACACTTCCTGGAGATGCAATCCGGCATTCACCGCTATCCAGCGAGTCGTCATCTAAACCATGGCGAAACTGCTCATGCTCGGCAAATAGCTTCAACGCATAATCATAAGCCCTTCGTCCAGACTCCGTTAGCGTAAAACTTCTGCCCTTTCTCTCTATCAGCGGTTTATCTAAATAGCTTTCTAACTTGCGGATATGCTGGCTGACGCCAGGCTGCGTCATCTCCAAACGGCGCGCAGTTCGTGTGAAACTCCCCGTTTCCACTAACGTTATAAACGTCCGAAAATACTGGGCATTAAACATAATAAAGCGCCATCTTGACTAGCCACCGTGTGCTCTTAACGAGAGCACAGAGTAGCACAATCCGACTCTTAAACGGACGCTAAGGACCGTCACTACCCTTATTGCTTGAATTCAGTTAGTAAAGGCCATGATAGTATGTGGTTTCGTTAACAATATGATTAGGGACAGCCAGACTAATGACGCAACTCCCAGTGCCGCGCGCCACCATTTCCAGCATTATTTCCCCGGAAGGCAGCCTCGAAGTGCTTTCCCAGCATGAGGTCAACCGTTTAAAAAGCACCTCTAAAAGTGGCTTGCATGATCTGCTACGCCGCTGTGCACTCGCGGTGCTTAACTGCGGCAGCCCAACGGATGATAGTTTGGCCATTATGGAAGCCTACAAAGACTTTGATATTGAAGTCTTACAGCAAGACCGAGGCATCCGTCTTAAGCTAACCAATGCGCCCGCCGAAGCCTTTGTCGACGGACGAATGATTCGTGGTATACGTGAACATTTATCATCCATTCTTCGCGACATTGTTTATGTTTACAACGAAATCCAACACCACAAGCGGTTTGATTTAACCACGGGTGAAGGCACAACTAACGCCGTGTTTCATATCCTGCGCAAGGCGGGCACGCTGAAGCCGGGACGCGACCCAAGCTTGGTGGTGTGCTGGGGTGGCCACTCGATTTCCAGAGAAGAGTATGAATATACCAAGGACGTTGGTTATCACCTTGGCTTGCGAGATCTAGACATCTGCACCGGCTGCGGCCCTGGCGCCATGAAAGGCCCCATGAAAGGAGCTAACGTTGCCCATGCAAAACAGCGTCGTAAAGATGGCCGCTATTTAGGTATTTCTGAGCCAGGCATCATTGCAGCCGAAGCGCCCAACCCTATCGTTAATGAGCTAGTTGTCATGCCAGACATCGAAAAACGGCTCGAAGCATTCGTGCGTTTAGGGCACGGTATTATTGTTTTCCCCGGAGGGGTGGGTACTGCAGAAGAAATTCTTTACCTACTGGGAATTCTGCTTCATCCAAGCAATCACGATATTCCCTACCCACTCGTGTTTACTGGCCCAGCTGATTCCGCCGAGTACTTCCAGAAAATCGATGAATTCTTAGTTTATACGCTGGGCGAGGATATCCGCCGCTACTACACAATTATTACCGGCAACCCTGTGGCCGTCGCACGTAAAATGCGTGAAGAAATTGACGAGATTGCAGACTTCCGCCGCACGCATCAGGACGCTTTTTACTACAACTGGCGTCTTACCATTGCACGTGACTTTCAGGCACCCTTCGAGCCCACCCATGAAGCTATGCGCGGTCTAGCGCTTCACCGTCAGCAGCCAACCCATGAACTAGCGGCCAACTTGCGTCGTGCTTTTTCTGGCATTGTGGCGGGTAACGTTAAAGAGCCAGGGATTCGAGCAATTGAAGCCCATGGACCTTTTGAGTTAACTGCTGAACCAGAACTCATGCAGCGCTTAGACGAGCTATTAACCTCATTTGTCGCCCAAGGACGCATGAAACTTGATGGACAAGCATATACACCCTGCTATGTTCTCAAGTAACTAATTTAGCAAGCACAGCCTTTATCAGGCGCAACCCAGTCGCGCTGCGCCTGATACATCAGGAAATTCACCGTGATTATTGCTCTTTTAACGCTGATTGCAGCAGGCATCATCAAAGGTGCCATCGGTTCTGGCGTGCCAGTCATCGTAGTCCCTGTACTCACCATGCTCTACGACGTGAAGCTGGCTATTGCCGTGTTAATAGCCCCCAATTTGTTCAGTAACATTTTACAAGTATGGCAATATCGGCACCATTTGTTACCACTGCGTTTTCTCGCTGCCTTCTCTCTTTCTGGCGGGCTAGGCATTGTGCTGGGCACATGGGGCTTAGTCGTGTTATCACCCACTCTTTTATCGCTTGGGGTGGCCGCGTCGATCGTGCTCTATTTGGTCATCAAAATAGCTAGGCGAACGATCGCCCTTCCTTTCGCGACTGCCAACCGCATCGTGCTGCCTGTCGGTTTGCTCGCTGGCGTTCTGCAAGGTGCTGCGGGCATGTCAGCACCCGCATCTGTGACGTTTCTAAACGCAATGCAATTGGAGCGCCGCGTGTTTATCGGCTCTATCTCGGTGTTTTTTGTTGCTATCACCTGCGTGCAAATACCCGCGCTGCTGAGTGCGGAAATACTCACACTGGAACGTACGCTTTACAGCTTTATAGCACTATTCGTAATTCTCGCCGCCATGCCCATCGGCGCACAGCTCGGCAAACGCCTACCGCACCGCTGGTTTGATAATCTCATCATGCTGTTGCTGGCAGGTATTGCAGTCAAAATTATTGTGGATGCTGTGTTTTAAACCAAGCCTTACCACTAGACAGAAATGGCGCACAGGGAAATTACCCTAGCGCCACCTATGACTTGTTATCCCCCTAGGTGGCGCTGATCTTTTATAAACAGGGCATTACAATTAGCCCATGCTCAGTTTCTATTTAACCTTGAGCATGCGCCAGCCCACCTTCTCAGCTTCAATTAACAGATAAATCATTCCGCTACTTAAAATGATAGCTAGCCAATGCGTAATGCTTAACCCTTCGCTAGAGAAGATAAGCTGCATAAAGGGTAAATAGGTAAACGCCATTTGCAGCAACATCACCATCATAATAGCGATCCATACCGGCCGACTGCCAAAAATGCCGGCAAACGACAGCGTACTATTAATTAAAAAGCGGCTATTGATTAAATAAGCGGCACTGCCAGTGACCAGCATATTGACCGCCCCTGCCCGCGCTAGCGCTTCACTGCCCCCTTGGTTGAGTATCCAGGAGAACATGCCGAAGACGCCGACGAGCAGCAGCACAGACACAAAAATCACTCGCCACAATAAAAATAGATCAAGCAGCGGTGCTTTAGGGTCTCTGGGCTGGCGTGCCATTAAGTCTTTCTCCCCGCTCTCAAACGCTAATGCCAAGCCTAGCGTAATCGCTACCACCATATTTACCCATAATGCCTGTAACGGCGTTACCGGTAGCACCGAGCCTGATAGCACGGCAAGCATAATCGCCAAGCCCTGAGCAACATTGGTCGGCAGAATAAAGGTGATCGTTTTACGGATGTTATCGTAGACTTTGCGGCCTTCTTCAATAGCACTGACAATGGTTGCGAAGTTATCGTCTGCCAATACCATTTCAGAAGCATCTTTCGCCGCCTCAGTCCCCTGCACACCCATAGCAACGCCGACATCAGCACGTTTCAAGGCTGGCCCATCATTAACGCCATCTCCAGTCATGGAGCAAACCCCACCCCGTGCCTGCATCGCTTTTACTAAGCGCAGCTTATGTTCAGGAGATGCTCGAGCAAAGACATCAATCTCTAAAATAATGTCTTCTAACGCTTGATCGGACATCGCTTCAATTTCTCGCCCGGTAAGCGCTTTCTGGGTTTGCGCAAAACCCAGTTGTTTAGCAATAGCCAGCGCTGTCGAAGCATGATCACCGGTAATCATAACGGGACGAATACCCGCTTGTTGGCAACGTTTAACCGCTTCAATGGCCTCTTCTCTTGGTGGGTCCAGCAAGCCAATAATTCCCAGTAAGCGCAACCCACCTTCAATATGGTGATGATCAAGCTCATCAATTGCAGCGGCAGGTTTATCCGCAATGGCCAGAACGCGCAAACCTCGCGAGGAAAGCTCGTGAATACGGTTTTCCCACTCATTACGATCAATATCGACAGTGCCTTGCTTGGTAGCAACGCTGTCGCACATTTCTATCAAACGATCAGGCGCCCCCTTTACGATGACACGCTGGCCATCAGCTCCTGCATGCAGAGTGGCCATATACTTAAAGTCTGACTCGAAAGGGATCGCATCTACCCGCGGAAACTGCTGGCGCACCTCTGACGTTTTTATACCTGCTTTTTCACCGGCAACCACTAACGCGCCCTCTGTCGGGTCACCATAAATCTGATACTGTCCCGCCTGCTGTTGCAGCTCAGTGTCGTTACACAATACGCCAGCACATAAAAAATCGCTTAACGGTTGGGCACTGTCCATATCGACACATTCTGTGTCTTGTTCACCGCTGACACGCAGTCGATAAAAAGCCCCCTTGGGCGTGAAACCGATACCCTCGATGAAAAACTGCTCGTCACCCAGCCATACCGCTTGAGCCGTCATTTCATTGCGCGTCAATGTGCCCGTTTTATCGGAAAAAATAGTCGAGATGGAGCCTAACGTTTCTACTGCAGGAAGTCGTCGAATAATGGCGTTACGCTTCGCCATGCTTTGCACACCAAGCGCGAGCCCGATGGTGACAATGGCGGGTAGACCTTCGGGAATCGCGGCCACCGCTAGACCGACAGCAGCCATAAACATATCAGCAGCGGGCTGGTCATGAAGAAGCGTGCCTAACAACGCGGTAATAGCGGCGGCACCTAAAATAAAAATTGCCAGCACCCTGCCCGCACGATCAAGCTGCTGAAGCAACGGCGTTTTAATTTTTTCCACACCACGCAGAAGTTCGGAAATTTTGCCGATTTCAGTGTAGCGCCCCGTCTCAACGACCAAACCACGGGCATTGCCTTGTACCACAATCGTACTGGCAAACGCCATACTGCTTCGCTCCGCAAGATCCACATCTGCACTCACTGGGTGCGACTGCTTCTCTACAGGCACCGACTCCCCAGTTAGAGCCGCCTCGTCGGTGCGAAAACGCCGCGCTTCAATCAGTCGCACGTCCGCAGGTATCCGGTCACCACTTTCCACCAGCACGATGTCCCCAGGTACTAACGCTTCGGCAGGAATGGTAGTGCGCTTCCCGTCACGTATGACATTAGCCTGAGGAGAAAGCATATTGCGGATGCTATCAAGCGCCTGTTCAGCTTTTCCTTCCTGGATAAAACCAATCAGCGCGATCACGGCCACTACCCCTACAATGGCCGCCGCATCGATGACATGCCCAAGCAGGAAACTGGCAATGGCAGCAACCAGCAGTATAAGAATTAAAATATTATTCAGCTGATCCAATAAACGCCGATACCAAGGACGTCCCTGAGCCTGCTGAAGACGATTCGGCCCGTAGCGTTCTATACGCACTAGAGCCTCTGCAGTGGATAGGCCATCGACGGTAGCGGCCTGCCACGCCAGCGCTTGATCTATCGAGGCACAATGCCACTCTCGAGAAGGCTTCACTGGTGTTTGAGGGTTTTCCATCCATAAGCTCCCTTGTTAACTATACGGTCAGCTTACCGCAGGTTGCTGCACCGCAACACTGCTAATATTTATAAACTAACAAGGAAATGATGCAACGCAAAAAAAAGCCTCAAAATCAAGACTGAGTACGCCGAGTAAAACATCACAATGAATATTTTCTATAGATATGGGGGGCTGTTAATAGCGGTGAAAGTTGGTGTTTTTATTATATTGCGACCAACCAATGAAGTAAGCAAAGGTCAATATTATACCATTCAAATACTCGTATAATAAGTGGTTATGCAAAAGTTATCGAGTTACTTTTTCCGTAATT
>NZ_JABUZD010000076.1:0-15573 GCF_014897875.1 Halomonas sp. 3A7M | reverse complement strand
ACAGGGTATCAGAGGGTGCGACACTCATCCTGACACTGGGGGTATACAAGCCGTATGCGTTACGATCGCGGCTACTATCGTGGCAAGCGAGCAATGCTATCGGTAACCACCGGTTCACCAGAAAAGGCGTTTCAGCCCTTTGGCCGCGCTGGCAATATGGTTCATTGGCTATGGCCAATTCATTCATCGCTGTACTACGTTGGCTTTGAGGTGTTGGCTCCCCAGGTTAGCTATGGCATCCAGGGCGGTGGTATTCGCTATCAAGAGGAGACCGAAATCATTGGCCACTTAGAGGCATGTAAAACGGCTTGGGCTTCCCGGGTTGTAAGTTTGGATGCCGAGTCACCCATTCCCTTTACGGGCTGGAATGACTGGGACGCTGATGGTGTTTTAGACCAAACAGCGCCGCTGCGCTGGCGACTAAATTGATCTCGCTATTAACTAGCGTCGCTAACGGAGTGTCCACAACTTGCCAGTAAATCATTGGCTCGTTCACGCAAGGCATCCTTCAACGCCGTTGGCTGCAGTATGGTGAACCGAAACGGGAGCTGTGCCAGCCAACTGGCAAGCCATTCGAAGCTGTCGGTTTGAGTATTGATGAGCAGACCGCTTTCCACCTGTTCGAGGCGGCTTGCGCACAGAGCCTGGAAACCGAATACCGCATTAGCCGTGGGGAGATCGGTGTGGAGTATTAGTGACACCTCATAGGGTTGGCTCCAGGACGACAAACTGTCACTTAAAAAATCTGCTGCATCGAAATTGGCTGGGCGGATAAAGGTATCGCACTGAAGCTGAACATTGCTGATACGATCCAGACGAAAGGATCGCATCGCCCCCCGAAGATGGCATAAACCAGCGACATACCAGCGTCCCTGTTGAAAAACCAAGCCGTAGGGGTCAATCCTACGCGCTATCGGTCCCTGCTGTGGAGAGTGGTAGATAAGCCCTACGGTTCGCATGCTTTCTGTAGCTTTGGTCAGTGTTTCAAGGGCTCGGTTGTCAAGGCTGGGCGCACCCCGAGGTAGGATTACCCGAGTGGTATCACTGACACCCCGCATGCGGCTCTTAAGGTTGGCGGGCATCACACGCTCAAGTTTCGCCTGAGCACTGGCAATGGCGGGTGCTGCCTCCGTAAGGCCGAGTTGGTGGGCGGCTAGCAACCCCAGGGATATAGCGAGGGTCTCTTCGTCGGTAAACATCATGGGGGGGAGTTTAAACCCAGCTACTAATCGGTAGCCGCCATAACGTCCCTGCTCGGTCATAATCGGCACGCCCATGTCTTCCAGCAGCGTCATGTAACGGCGGATGGTGCGCCGGTCGACGCCGAGGCGTTCCGCTAGTTCGGCACCACCCAGCTGTCCATGAGCCTGCAATAATTCAAGCACAGCAAGCACGCGTGTTGTGGGGTTCGCCATGCGGCCTTCCTCCTGGAACGAGTTTTGAAGCCTTAATTCTGCATTGCAGACAAATTAAATTATTGCGTTTATATAGGACAAGTTCTTACCTATTTACAAATTAACCTGATCTCGCAGTAACTCACGTCATCTGAAGCATTGACGGAAGAAGCATTGACTGAAGAAGTGACTGAAAAAGGAGATCAGCATGTCAGAACTAATTTTTTACACTCACCCTATGTCCCGTGGCCGCGTAGTGCGCTGGATGCTAGAAGAACTGGGTATTTCCTACGTCACAAAGACCATGGAATACGGCGCTGAGATGAAGAGCCAGGAATACCTAGCCATTAACCCCATGGGTAAAATACCGGCGATTAGGCATGGCAACATCGTCGTCACCGAGGTGGCGGCCATCGTTGCCTATCTTGCAGATCAGTTTCCAAGTAAAAAACTAGCGCCGCCGCTGGAATCACCTGAGCGCGGCGCTTACTATCGCTGGCTGTTTTTCATGGCCGGTCCCTTTGAAATGGCCACCAGTGCAGTCGCCTATGGGTGGAACATTGATGACAGTAACGCCCAGGCCGTTGGTTGTGGCCGCATAGACGACAGTATTAATACCCTGGAAAAGGTGCTGGAAACGTCGCCATATATCTGTGGCGATCAATTCACTGCAGCGGATATCGTGCTCAGCAGCTATCTCTGGTGGGGGATAATGCAGAAAAATATTGCGCCAAAAGAGGTATTCAAAGAGTACATAGAACGCACGGAAAGCAGGCCTGCCGCTAAACGCGCGAATGCAATAGATGACGAGCTGGCTACGAAAATGAAACCTGTTTCATTCTAACGATCTGGGTTACCGCCCTGGCCGGTGATGTTGGCGGGCTGGGGCTTTAGCGTATAGGCGACAGTTGATAGCGTGTAATCCAGATCGTTTGACTCACCGCTGCTTGGAATCTAACTCTGTATTGCTCTATTCATGAACGCAGCGAAGTTCTGGGGTAGGCTGCACCTATATTTGTATTATCAAAGGCCTTACACCCAATGAGTACCCCGAGTCACCACTTTTCAGATGCTGAGAAGCGCGGGCTATACCGCGCTATTTATGAACGGCGTGATGTGCGTTCACAGTTCTTACCCGACCCGATTGCCCCCGAGATTCTGGCCAAGCTTTTAAAGGCAGCCCACCACGCTCCCTCGGTAGGCTTTATGCAGCCCTGGGATTTCATTGTGATCGAAAGCCGCGAGGTGAGGGCGGCGATAGTGGCGATGTTCGAGCGAGAAAACCAAAAAGCCGCTGAGCGGTTTGAGGGAGAACGCAAGGAGCGTTACCAGGGCTTGAAACTACAAGGCATTTTAGAAAGTCCGATTAACCTCTGCATTACTTGTGACCGCAGCCGGGGAGGCCCCCATGTGCTAGGGCGCAATAGCATTGTGGATACCGATCTATTCAGCACGTGTTTAGCCGTGCAAAACCTCTGGCTGGCAGCGCGGGCAGAGGGCATTGGCGTTGGCTGGGTGAGTATTCTCGATCAAGATCAACTGAGTACGGCGTTGAAGTTGCCTGAACATGTTTATCCATTGGCTTATCTTTGCCTTGGCTATGTCAGCGAGTTTTTAGATCAGCCCGAGCTGGAAGCAAAAGGGTGGCGCTCTCGGCTTTCATTAAATGAATTGGTGCACTGTGATGGCTGGGGCGGTTCGTTGACAGAAAGCCCACTTCTAACTGCTTTAGAATAATCGCGGCTCAAGGAAAGGAGCAACACACTCATGTTGAATCGAAAGGCTAGCGCACCTCGGCACGTGAAAGGCACTGTGGGGCGGTCACTGGTCATAACGCTGACATTTTTTGCGCTACTGGCCGCCGCGGTCGTCAGCGGAAAGCTACCTATGTGGTTGCTGTTCATCTACCTAGCGGTCAGTGTGGTGATGTGTCTTACTTATGCGGTAGATAAATCCGCTGCACAAAAAAACGCGCAGCGGATTTCCGAAAATACCTTGCATGTGTTGTCACTATTGGGCGGCTGGCCAGGGGCAATGGTTGCACAGCAATGGCTTCGCCACAAAACACAAAAGCGCGCTTTCAGGCGTGTATTCTGGATGACGGTGCTGATCAACCTGGCGGCGCTAGTTAGCTGGGCATGGGCATAATTTGTGAATGACTTATTCTGTTAACGTTTATCTCCTACGCTAATAGCAGACTGCTTTTTACGCACCGATAAAGGCAACGCGATGAGCCATGCACTAACCGGGCATAACCGCCCACAACAAGTGATTGAGGCGATTCAGCAGGTGAATGCGCCGCTCAATGCAGCGCACCGCCAAGCAAAGTACGCCAAAATGGCTGTGTCTCCCTACCGATTCTTTCGTGGAACTAATCACTTGTATTGGCAAGACGTTTGGCACGACTGGCGCTTTGCGCTATTCGGTGGATGGCCTAATACCCAAACGTGGCTTCAAGGCGATGCGCACGTTTATAACTTCGGCGCTTATGGTCACCATGATGACCAAGTGCGCTACGGTATGGATGACTTCGATGACGCGTTGATAGGTGACTATCAATACGATGTATGGCGGCTGGCGATCAGCGTGGTACTGGATAGTCGTGAAAACGCCGCGTTAAGTTCTAAAGCGACGGATAAAGCGCTGAAAAAGCTGTTAGAGGGGTATATCCATACGCTAGCTGTTTATAGCCAAGAAACTAATGAAAAAGATACGCTGGCTAAAGAGCAGCCCATTGAGGCGGTGACTCTGGATAGCGCCAAGGGACCACTGAAGGCTTTCATGGGCAACGTCGCTGATAAGCAGAGTCGGGCGCGTATGCTGGAAAAATGGACAACCCTCGATAGTCAGAAAGGGCGCATGTTCGCTGAGCGCTCTGGGAAACTTGCGAACTTACCAGCAGATGTCGCTAGCCAGCTACGCCGTTTGATTGAGCAAGAGTATCAACAGACGCTACAGCACCCGATCAAAGAGAGTGACCCAAAACACTTTCGTGTCAAAGACACCGTTCGCCGCCTTGATGCGGGAACGGGGTCGTTAGGTGTAGAGCGTTATTATGTTTTGATTGAGGGTGGCGCGGATCATGAACACGACGACGTTATATTAGATGTTAAAGAACAAGTAACACCGGAAGCTTATGGATTAATGAATAAAGCCCAGCAACAGGCGTGGCGAAAGCTATTTCCTAATGAAGGCATTCGCCATGCAGCGGCATTTCATGCCATTGCCGAGCACCCCGATGCCTACTTGGGTTGGCTGACCATGAATGGCAAAGTGTTTTCGGTTCGGGAGCGCTCTCCGTTTAAAAAAGATGTGCCTACTCACAAGCTTTCAGGGGGGAAGTCTTACCGGAAATTAGCGCGCCAATGGGGTGAAATTCTCGCACGTGAACATTTGCGCGGTGCCCAGGCGCTTCACCGTGGTCAGTCAGCACCATTTGCTAACGCGGTATGCCAACGTTTAGAAGGTCGCGAAGCGCAGTTTATTGAGGTAGTGACGACCCTGGCAATTGCCTATGCCGACTGTGTATCCCAGGACTATAAGGTGTTTGTGGAGCACTTTTTGAAGACAGATTCTGCTTAACAATCCACGCCATTAACGTTCATAGTGTTTGCTGTTTACTGAATAAAAAGCCTTTATCTTCAAGAGAGTCTTCCCAAACAACACAGCGGTTTCGCCCGTTGTGTTTTGCTTGATAAAGTGCCTCGTCGGCAAGTCGTAGCAATTTCTTGGGGTCTTGGGTGTGATCAGGGTAAGTGGCGATACCGCAGGAAAGCGTGATCTGTCGGAGCGGCATATCCTGATGAGCAAATGCCGTTTGCGAGATGGATATTAGCAGTGCTTTTGCTCTGGATTCGGCAACAGTTCGCGATGTGGCAGGCAGCAAGGCAACAAATTCCTCCCCACCAAAACGACAGATGACGTAGAGATCACGTAGATGTTGTCGCAGCAACTGTGCAATATCCACCAGAACGGCGTCTCCTGCATCATGACCAAAATCATCATTGATCTGTTTGAAATAGTCCACATCCAGCATAAGTACAGAGAGTTGGCTGGTAGGCTGTCGTACTCGCTGGCACTGGTGCTCAAATGCTGAGTCGAAGTGACGACGATTATGCAGACCCGTTAATGGATCTTTGCGGGATAGGCTATCTAACTCCTGAACGAGTCGGTCAAGATCAGCGGTACGTGACGCTACTTGTTGCTCAAGAGTTTCATTTGCAAGGGCAAGTTGTTGTTGAGTATGGCGATAGTGCCACAGAAAAATAGCAGCGTTGGCGACAGAGAAAGCTAATGTTCCATAGCTTAAAGGAACGCTGCGCCAGGCTACAAAACCATGGGCAACGGCCATGTCGGCTAACAGCAGTGGGGCGAAGAAAGTAAAACTCACCACTAGTAGCCGCTGTTCCACATTCAGCCATTGAAAGCGCATGAGTGCTAGCACCAATATTACAGGGAGCGAGATGGCTAGCATGACGTCAAAGATGGGAAAAGTAAGCGAAAGACTGATCACGCCCAACAGAACTAAACCCATGGCGAAAACGAGGTATAGCAGATGGGTAACCCATAGCCGTGTGATCCAGCGTTTGGCCGTGCCTTCCAGCCAGTCGCTGAGCAATAAGCCCAATGCCACTGGCAATGTATAGTAGCTGCCTGCTCGCAACATGTCCCAACCCAGAGCACCACCTGAAATTAGCTGGCGAGCAGGGGTTTCAGCAAGCAACATTAACCCTGAAGCATAGGCAAACAGCGCAATGGCACCAAAGCCTTGGCGTTGCGGCCCTATCAACGCGAAAATAGTTGCCAGAATTGCTAGCACCAACACCAGTGCACTCACGCCAAGATCCTGAGCGGAGTCGAGAATAACCTGATTTAGTACATCACTACGTTCCATCACTTGCACCTGGCCCCATAGGCCAATGCTGGTGTAGTCAGAGTAGAAACGAAAAGTGAGTTGTTGCCCGGCAGCATCGTCGGGTAAGTCGATCATATGCCAAGGCCAACCTGCAAAACTCCCCTTACCCTGAGCGTCAAACTCACCGTATTGATAAATAAGTTTGTCACCTAGATAAACCTGTCCGATAAGATTCATGCTAGTGATAAAGAGAACTGGATCGTTCCAGTTTCCGACGGGGAGCGTCGTGCGTAACCAGAGATGTTCGTGCCCCTCGCGGCCAGGCGGGTTAAATGGAGAATCAATCGCCTGCCACTCGCTTGCGTTGCTGTGCAGCCATAGAAGGCGGTTATTTGAATCCTGCGAAGAATCGCCCCAGCGATATTCCCAACTTTGCAGTGGTTGTGGCGGGGAAGCAGCGAAAAGCCCGCTTGGAAGCATCACAAGCGTGGTCAGTATTAGGAGCAGCTGAGTGTAATGACGTATGGCAAGCCAACGAGGCAGCATGATGAACGTCTAATCCTCTGATTATGATCCTTCTTCTTGTAAGTGCTTCAATCAAAGCTTACGAGTTGATTGAGGCGCACATGAGGCAAACAGCAAAGATTCTTCCCAGTTTAACTAAAAATATGCCTAAGGCGATGGTTGTTTCGTCAACGTTAATAAATGTTTCTAGGGAGTGGCGAAGTGAGCTGGGCCTCTGCTGGCCCAGCCTGGGCAGGTTTTGCGTCGCTGATAGAAATAGCTGATAGAAGTAATTGGTAGAAATAGTAACTAGCGCAGTATTATTAAAAGCATACTTTTTAATTGGATGCGGCGCCGCCGACGATCCCGCTGCGGAAGCCGCTCTCGCTGCTGTTGCGATTTTTGAGATGGTTGGTGACAGTATCTTCAGGTGATCCTGCCATTTCGCGGAACATACCCATTGAGCCCAGTAGAGCAGAGGACTCGTAAGGCACGAATACCCGCTCACCATCTTTCGCCATGTTGGGCAGCCCTTTGATATAGCTTTGGCCAAGTAGATAGCCAACTACGGTGCGCTTGTTCTCTTCGCTATCGCCGATGGCACTAAGCACGAGTTTGATGGATTCCTGCTCACCTTGAGCGCGCAAAATCGCCGACTCTTTATCCCCCTGGGCGTTAAGAATGGCCGACTCACGCTGTCCTTGAGCCATTGCAATGGCTGCAGACTTTTCACCTTCTGCTTCTGTCACTGTGGCGCGGCGTTTACGTTCAGCAGCCATCTGCAGGCGCATCGCAGACTCTACCTCTTCTGGCATGGCGATATCCTGCACCTCTACCCGAGAGATTTTGACACCCCATTTGGAAGCGGGCTCTTCCATCGCTGCCTGGATTTCATTGTTAACTTCGGCACGAGACTCAAACAGTTTATCTAGCTCCATCTTACCGACCACTGAGCGAAGCGTGGTTTTAGCCAAAACCTCGACTGCTTGGCTCATATTCTCTACTTCATAGACAGCTCGTTTAGGGTCGATAATTTGATAGTAAAGCGCGCCGTTGATCCTCACGGTGACGTTATCCGTGGTGACGACTGGCTGGCCCGGGAAGTCCATGACCGTTTCACGGCGGTCAATGCGGATTTCATCGCTGGTAATGGCTGTGTAGTCTTCGCCCATTTTGCGATAGCGCAGCATTGTGATCGCGCGTGGCTGCTCAATAAACGGAATAATGATGTTGATGCCGCTTTCAAGTACGCGATGAAACGAACCTAATCGCTCAATCACCATCACTTCTGACTGGCGAACAATGACCAATCCTTTCGAGATGATGAGCACGCCAATAACGACAATAATCAGGCTGATAAGCAGGCCTGGGCTAATTGATAAATCCATGAGGTTATTCATGCTTATGGCTCCTTGCGTGGGGAAATTGCATCCTGGGGGCTAGCGTTATCTGGAGGTGTCAGCGTCACTAAGGCCGTCGTACCTTCAAAGCGCTTAAAGATGACTCGGGTGCCTGGCGGCAAGTTGGTATCACCGCTCTCAATGACACGCAAACGGTAGAAATCACCGTTCACTTTAATGCCAGTGGCGTTGTCAAAGTCGCGAACCAGTGTTTTGTAATGATTACCTTTTTCAACGCCCGTGCCGGTCGTGCCGTAGGCCACACCTTTTGGCGAAAAGCGCGGACGAATAACCATAACGCCTAAAGGCACTAAGACACCCGCGAAAATCCCCATACTAAGTAACTGCCACGGCAGCGATAACCCTAGTGCAGTTACCGCAGCGGTCAGCGCCGCAGCAATTCCCAGCGCAAGCAGTAACATTGCGCCAGACGTCAATTCTGCGAGACTTAGCAGCAGAGCAATCACCAGCCAAGTATAAGCAGGGTTCCAGTCCATGTGTGCTCCTTGCTGTTTATGGATGAAGCTGTCCACTAGCCTAACCTACTCAGCGTATATTGGCCTGCGTACTGCATGACAGCCACTGATTAGTGATCTCATCTTCTTCGCTATGACCCGAGTACTCATAGGAGTGCTATCCTGCTCGCCTTATTAGCATGTCTCCAAGGAGAGTCGCGTGTCGGGTGTGATTTATTGGTTGGATATGGCGGGTGTCATCGTATTCGCCTTGTCAGGTGTGATTTTAGCCTGTCGTTCGCGAATGGACCCCTTCGGCATGCTGGTGCTGGCGGCGGTGACCGGCATTGGCGGCGGCACACTCAGAGATTTGGTGCTGGGCGTCCGTCCGGTCTTCTGGGTGACTGATCCGACCTATTTGTGGGTGATATTAGCCACAGTGGGTGTGTCTTTGGTGGGGTTTCACTATATTCATCGCCTCTCTCGGGGCTTTTTGCCCGTTGCGGATGCGTTTGGGCTGGCGCTATTTACTGTCATAGGCACCCATAAAGCACTGTTGCTGGGCACATCAGGCGTTGTGGCGGTGTTAATGGGCATGATGACAGGGGTAGCGGGTGGTATGATTCGTGATGTGCTAGCCCAGCGGGTGCCCATGGTGCTCCGTGAAGAGATCTACGCAACGGCAGCCCTGGCGGGTGGCATTGTGTATGTGGCGTTCGATGCGTTAGAGGCGCCGCTAACCTTTGCGATTGCAGCTGCATTAACGGTGACACTTGGGTTGCGCCTAGCGGCGATTCACTGGCATCTGGCGCTACCGGTATTTGCCTGGGTTACGCTACCACCGAAAACGCAAGATGAGGCTTCGGCACCGCTATCAACCCCTCAGAAAGCTAAAGAGCGGGTACGGATGATCCGGCGAGAGCGTAAAAAACGTTAGCCGGGTGGCCTTCCTTTGGTGATGCCGCGAAAGGAAGGCGTGTTTGCCTCTGCTTCCTTCTTTTTCTTTGTCTTTCAAAACGCATTTGCTTCTCGCCAGCGATCAAACCAGCGTCTTGGTTGCAGTACCTTTAACGTGGGTTCGCTGTCGATCAGCTCTACACCTATCCCTAGAGCGCCAAGGTGTGCATAGAGCGCACCATTGGCGCTTTTTTCAGCTAAGGTGACATCGGAAAGCAGTAAAAGGGGGCCGCCGCTAAGCGTGAGATCATGTAGGCGTATGCGTTCGCCGTTGATCTGAAGCTGCGCGCTACCGTTAATGTCATGCACGTTTAATAACCGCCCCAGCCAATCACTTTGTCTGGCGCGGGCGAGAAAGAGCCGGGCCAGTAGCCCGGTGTCGCGCATGCCAAGACGCAGTTGGCTGGTTAGACGAATAGGGTCGTCCCACTCAAGCTGTGCTTCTTCCATCGTGAGTTGTACCCACCAGCCAGCATCTTGTGCACCTTCCGAGCTTTGCCGAAAGACGTTTTCCAGGCGCAGAAATGAGTCATTGGCATTGAAGCGCCGTGTTTCTAAATCACCTTCGGTGAGTTGCAGATTTAATTCAACATCGCCCTTAAGCTGTTGATCAAGTAGCGCTAGCTCGGCACCAAACGCACGCAGTGTCATGTCGCCCTGGGCGGTAAGCCCATCCAGCAGCCATTCGCTGGTTAGGCTAGCTTGGCCGCCCAATAAGGTAACCCCGGCATTTTCAGGTAGGTAACGGTTATAGCGAGTGAAGTCGGGCACCTCCGTAATAGGCAGTGCGATGCGAGTAGTGAAGAAATCGGGCTCTGGCGAATCCAGCACGTCACTGAAACGTTCAGTTTCGGTTGTGAGGGCAAAGTGGCGGCCTTCCAAATGGGGGCGGTCATCGTCCTGGCGCATAAGCGCAAAGTGTGGAATGCCTAGTGAAAGCTGGGCCTGCTCAGACGTGTCGAGCTGGGCAGTCAATTCGCCACGCCCAGTGGCGACGTAATCTAAAAATGCCACCTCAAGCTGATTGGCATTCACTCGTAGGCGGGTGGGGGCAAGTAAATGGTCATTACGAAAAGCCCCTTGAGCGAACAGTTGGCCGTTACCCGCAATTGCCAAGCCATGGGCGTCGGGTAAAAAGGTATTTAAGAATCCCAGCTGCTGAATGCTACCTTCGAGTGAAAACTCACCACTGAGCGGTTTATCTTCATCACCGTTACTGTCGCTGCGCTGAAAACGGCCGTCATTGAGCACTAAAATACTCTCTAAACGCTCATTGGTAGACTGCGTATCCGCCACTTGCCAGCGCAGACGTGATCCGCTGATATCAAGCCTTGTGCCATCAAGAGCCGCTCGGCGAATGGCTAACCTAAGCTGTGCGTCGCTTTCCAGTACGCCGTTCTGTTCAGTGTGTTGCCAGCGGGTGGCTAGTTGCTCTCCTGTTAAAAAGATCTCACCGCGCATTTGATCGGCGGTGAAGTCGAGCTGTCCACGGCTAGTCGCTTGGCCGCTAAGCAATTGTAATGGGGCCGGGTCGGGCAGGGCGGCTTTAAGATAAGTTTGTAACACGCTAATGTCAGGTAAGCGCGCGGACTGCCAGGTTAGGCGGGCAGTGGCGTTTTCTCGCGCTAGCGCTGGGTTCAGTGGGCTAAGCGCATTCAACGTAATGGCCGCGTCCGCCATCAACGTTCGCTGATGGTGGCTAAGGGTGGCGTCAGTGAAGGTGAGTGTCGCGTCTATCGTCTCTTCGCTGGACAGTTGTGCGGCCAACGAGCCACTTCCTTGAGCCGTGAAATCAAGTAAATTAGCCGCAAGTGTTGGTGCTTGAATCGCTAAGAAGGCGTCATGAGGCTTGGCGTCACGTAGCGTCACGCTGGCTTCAATTTGGCCGTTACCTTCAAGCCGAACCCCTTGGCCGTCAAAGGTGTGTGCCAGATAGCGATCAAGCATGTCCAGGCGAGTGACGTCGCCTTGTAGTTCCAACAAGGCGCCAGTGGGCAGATCTAGCTGGTCTAAGCGTTGATTGGGCGTACTGGTCGCTAGGTGAAGTTGCGTATTAGTGGCATAAGGGTGGGTATCCGCCAAGACGACATTGATGAGTTGCGTTGAAAAGTTGAGCATGTTGTCTTCTACCTCCAAGCGCACGGCGCCTTCACCAACGGCGGTGTGGAGCGGAAGCGGTGTTTCTGCAACCAACCAACGCAGGTCGTCTGCTTCGTGAGGTTGCAGGCGTTGTTCGTTCACCGCTAAGCGTAATTCGGGGGCATTTAAGGTTAGCTCGCTGCCATGCTGTAGCTTGCCATCGCTTAGGTTAAGTTCACCCGCTAAGTTGCCGTGACCATCAAGTGTCAGCCAGGGCAGCGCTTCTAGATAGGGCATAAATACGTCCCAAGCATCTGCCTGCGCCGCGATGGTCAGTTGTGCAGACAGGGCGCTGAGCAGTTCAGCGGTGAGCTCTTCGCGGGGAATTTGCGCGGTAGTAACACTGTCTAGAGAGGCATCTGCGCGTAACTGGATATTTTGTACTAACGAGGCTTGGTCGCTAAGGCGTATTAGGCGACCTTGGCTGATATCCAACGACACACTTGGAACGACTAACGCAGCGCGACTTAGCTGGGTATCCGCCACCTGCAGCTGGCCTTGTGCCTCGAGAGCAATATCGCCAACGGTCAAGCGGCGAAGCCCGTTGGCATCGAGTGTCTGTATGTGTAGTTCGCCGCGCAGAAGTGCTAGTAACGAGAGCGAAAGCGTTGCACGTTGGGCTTCAACGGATATCGGCAAGTTGTCGTCTTCCCGTGCTAAGTAGAGGTTCTCTACCTCCCAGCGCCCTGGGTGAAGGCTGTTTGCATTCGTCCAGCGTACTTCGACCCCCTCAATTTGAGACAGCCGTTTGGGTAGCCATTGGCTATTCAGCAGCCAAGAGCTGCCAAATACCCATACCAATGCTGCTATCAAAGCGCTTAATAGCGTGAGTAGTAGGATGCGGGGTAGACGTTTTGACCTAAAGTACTTGTTCGGCATACGGGCTTCCTTGCAGATGACTCCTGTCGGCGCGTGTTTTATGGCATTATGCGCGTCGTGGGGCCGTAATGGGTTTTCGATTTCAACGCTAGGCAGGCAGCAAAGCCATGTTCAAGGATTTTTACGCGCAACGCGGAGAGTATGTTGTGATCTCTGCTGAGCAGGCCAGCCGTTTCGCTAAGGGCGTGGCCGGCGATTACAACCCGATTCACAATCCAGATGCGCGCCGTTTTTGCGTACCTGGAGACCTGCTATTTACGCTGGTGCTGGTGAAGTTTGGGTTGTCGCGACAAATGGAATTTCGCTTCACCAATATGGTGGGAGCTGATACACCACTCAAGTTTAGTGAAGAAGCGAATGGTGATCTACTTGTCTGCGATGAAGGAGGCAAATGCTACCTGCAGGTGACTCGTGGGGGGGAGATTACTCACGATGAAGCGGCTATTGAGGCGTTTGCCCGCTGCTATGTGGCGTTCTCAGGGAAGAACTTTCCTCACTATTTAAAGCCTTTGATGGAGCAGCACGGGGTAATGTTTAACCCCAAGCGCCCCTTGGTTATTTACGACAGCATGGGGTTTTCCTTAGAGCGCTTAGACGGTTTCTCGCCAAACTTAGCCCTAACGAGTTCATCGTTAGAGGTTCAGGGCAAGCGTGCTGATGCTTTACTTGAGTTCTCGATTGAGTCTGCAGGAGAAGCGGTTGGAGTAGGCTCGAAGAAATTAGTGGTCAGCGGCTTATGTGAGTATGACGCGACTGAAATGGCAGCGATTGTTGATGAGTTCTACCGCTTAAAAGCGGCTTACGAAGCGGCGTAAGTAGCTCCGTTGCGTTAGCGTAATGGCGGGTGCCATTAACGCTAACGCTAAGGTATTCTCAAAGCCTATCAATTAAAAAAACACGCGAAGCGTTCTAGGCGCTTCCGCTGGATACAAGAGGCTTTGCATGAATCGCATCAAAACGCTTACGCTTGCCTGCGCAACAGCCACGCTCGCCGTTTCAGCCATGAGTGCTCAAGCGCGGGATTTTCGTCTCGGCCTTATCACGCCTGCACAGCATCTATGGTCTACCGAGGCGGAAGCCTTTGCCCAAACACTTAACGAGCGCTCTGATGGCGAGCATAGCGTTAGTGTTTTTCCAGCTCAGCAGCTTGGCAATGAAGCGCAAATGGTTCAGCAGCTGCAAACCGGCGCGTTAGATATGGCTTTCTTGACGATTGCCGAAATTTCCAACCGTATTCCCGATTTTGGCGCACTATACGCACCTTACTTGGTTGATGACGTTAATCACGCGGCACGGCTGTTGCGTTCTGACGCGGCTGGGGAACTACTCGAATTAATGCCACAAGAAGTCGGCTTAATTGGCGTTGGCTACGGCATGGTAGGCATGCGCCAAGTGCTCAGTCGTGACCCTATTGAAAGCGCCGACGATCTGCAGGGGCAGCGTTTACGTATTACCCCTTTCGAGCCGATTCGTGATTTCTATACGGCTACTGGTGCTGCCCCTGCACCCATGCCGCTATTAGAAGTATATGACGCGCTGGCTAACGGTCAGGTCGATGCCATTGATATGGATTTCGACTCTATTTTGATTTTGAAATTCTACGAGCAGGCAGAAAACCTGCTGATTTCTAACCATATGATGTTCCCTATGGTGGGCGTCGTGTCTGGGAGAGTATGGCGCGATCTTTCTGAAGAAGATCGTGAGCTGATTGATACTGCGATGGCTGAGCATCTAGAGAACGTGCTGGTGGGTTTTGAAGAGAAGGATGCCGCTCAGGAAGAGGAAATTCGCGCCTTGGATATCAACATCGTTGAAGCGGATGCTGAGTTTTTCTCTGACGCCATTGCACAGTGGGAAAACATCTGGGCGCCTAAGGCACCTATGTTAGAAACGTTACGCGCCGAAGCTGACCGGTTACGTGACGAGTAATATGCTGCAACGTTTTTCATCAGGGCTTGCACGCTGTGAAGAGATTGCCGCCGCTGCTTTAGCAGCGGCGGTTACCTGTCTGATTCTCACCAATATTGCGTTTCGCGCGCTAGGTAGTCCGCTTTACTGGATTAGCGAGCTGGCAATTTATGCCATGATCTGGATGACCTTTTTGATAGCCGCCACGGTGTTTAAACGCCGCCAGGGGATAGCGGTCACGTTGCTGAGTGATCTGCTACCGCAAACCGGCCGGAAACTGATAGGTATCTGGGTAGATACCATGGTGCTGTTATTTGCTCTGCTGTTAGCGTGGCTCTGTTGGCGTTGGTATCAGCCCCTTGCACTGGTGCAAGCGGGGTTTGATACCCGTGCTTTTCAAGGGCAAACATTCAATTTTATTTACGCTGAAAACACCTCCACTCTTGGCGTTAAAAAATTCTGGGCGTGGTTAATTGTGCCGTGGTTTGCATTTTCCCTTAGCCTGCATGGCTGGACAAATCTTATCCAGTCACTCAAACAGTGGCGAACCCCGACCCAAGCACCCACTGCCAAAACGCTACGCTAATCCTGCTTACCCTATTGACGGTCCGTTTATGACGATTGCTGTTTTCTTGCTGCTGTTGCTCGGCGCTGTGCCCATTGCGCTAGTACTGGCATTGACTGCCATGTGGTATATCCAGATGTCAGGTAATACGGTGTTATTTGATTCGTATCCACAACAGCTGTTTAGCGCCATTGAAAGCTATGGGTTGCTGGCGATTCCGTTATTTATGTTGGCGGGCGAATTAATGAATGAAGGCGGTTTAACCCGCCGTTTAATCGCTTTAGCGCGTATTTTAGTGGGAGGGTTTCGCGGTGGTCTCGCCTATATCAATTTAGTCGCCAATATGATGATGGCGGCGATTATTGGTTCGGCAGCCTCGCAAATTGCCATTATGTCCCGTGCGATGGTGCCAGCAATGGAGCAGGAAGGTTACGACAAATCCTACAGTGCGGCGATTACCGCCGCGGGTGGGCTACCCCCAGTGTCAGGATGAGTGTCGCACCCTCTGATACCCTGT